>LIDE01000007.1 GCA_001438605.1 SAR92 bacterium BACL16 MAG-120619-bin48
TCATCCTCCGTAAGGAGTTTCAACATGCAACAATTGCTCAAAATATCAGCTTTTTTAACCTTCTTTCTTTCGGCTCAAGCTTTCTCTGCCATGTTCACACCCGGAGTGCCCTGCAACGGCTGCGAGCTGGAAATTTTTGATCATGGAGGTGTTATGGCAACTTCCAAGAATGCCGTGTTCCGAGTCCAAAATCCTCAAACTCCCAACGGACCAGCGCCCTACATAGAGCTCTATAATCCAACTTTAGCCACCATCCAAGACTGTGCTCAAAAAGTGCGAAACGTACGCGGCCGACCCGGGTCTGTCACCATGGATGCACGTGAATACAAATTATCAGGCAGCAATCAGGTCGTATTCCTGGTTTCGAATTGCCGCTCAAAAATAGGACCTGGTGCCCGGTTGGGCGAGCGAATCATGCCCTCAGATGGCATGACCAGACCAGACGGAGATGGATCTATGCACCGTGACCATTCTGATGATGGCATGCGCCATGAGCCAGGGACTGACGCGGAAAGCTGCCCCGCTTTTGGCGATGTGCCAACAGATACATCTTGCAGCACAGGGACAAGCGGATGGCAAAACGCCGGTAACGTCCTAAGTGAATCTTGCCAGTTGAGCTATGATGACTTATCTGGTTCAGGTGGACGCCAGCAAGTCATCTATGACAACACCTACTCTGTTGCCTGCGCCGGAGGCAGCTATGAGCCCGGGGTCTACGTAGGACCAACGCCTTCAGATTCAAATTGGGGCGCTTATGTTCCCTCTGGAACAAATTGTCAACTGAAGACCGGAGTTCGGCCTTCAGATGGAGCAAGGGTCGTAGAAAAAATCATCTGCCCTTAATCGTCCTAGTACCATTAGTCCTAAAAACGCCGGCTTACCGCCGGCGTTTTTAGGAGGATCCTTAAGCACGATGCACTCTAAACGGCTTTGATCTTGAGCCTGTCTTTGTAAGGATGGATCTTTGCAACCTATTACCATGTTGCTGATTAATTCATCTTCAGTCATTCCATGACCATCATCAACAATAGAAATGAACGGAGAGGACCTTCCAGGAAGGGAAAATATTTTTATAGTTGTCGACTTAGCAGAAACTGAATTATCTATGATGTCGGAAATTGCTGTGAAAGGGCGGTGTCCTAGGCCTCTAGACGAACGGGACTAAGGTTTTCTTCAAGTTTGGCGGGGCTTCTACCGTTAGGATTCACTAACTTTTTTGCCGTGTTACGCAGACGTTCCGTATCTAACCAAATCTTCTCGCTGTCTTTCACTTCAGCGAGGTCGGCATTATAACCAAAGTTTTTTTGTTCTCAAGTTCTTTCGAAATATTATTTCAACAATACTAATAAAAACCCCTAGCTCAGTGATTATCTCAGCTAGGGGTAAGTATGTGAACACGAGCAGACCTGCATATGGGCAACAAGAAAAAGCTAGTTGCCCTTATCGATCATACCTAGCAATCACTCAGAATCGGTTGAGTCGTCTGACTCTCCCAATCCTTCACACTGAGGCGCAACGCTGCCATCTTCTGGGATATCGGCAAACGCACAACGCAGACCAGGGGCGTCCAGCTCAGCCAAGGCGGCTCCTTCGAGGCAGCTTTGCAGAAATGCGCCTTGACTATCTAGGTCGTCAGGAGAATCAATCACTGCCAGCTCATTACAAACATCTTCAACGGTCTCAGCCGACGCAAAACCAACACACAGAAACAACACACTGACCGTACATAATTTAGTAAAAACACCCATTTCAAGCCCCTCTCGATTTATATTAAGTTGATTCGACATTAGTGCAAACAAAATCAAGCTGCCAATTTAAATCATCTAAAACAATACATCTATTCTTTTTTTCGATTTATTACAGAAATACCCTAGTATCTATACGTCTAAAGTTGTTTTACCTGTCGTGCAGTTGTCGCCAAAAAAAACAAGTAAATGAAGTTCTTTTAGATTTGTTTGGGTTTTATGCCGCTTTGGGCTTAACGGAACAGTACTGAAAGTCTCCAATTGGCGACAGAATCGACTCAGCTGCTCATATCTATGGCTACTTCACCTTTTTTACCTGATCATCAAACGCAGCAAAAAAATGCCATATCCGCCTAGCATTTTCTCCCAGATCTGACCTACCGAATCGCGATACTGATCTTATATCCACAGCACTAACCGTTCGGCTAATGGGTGTCACCCGGACAACAACGTCATTCGCAAACCCCAGCAACGGAGTTTTTGCCGTTGCTTCAAACTGGAAATCAGATCGATCTTCACCAACGACCACCCAGCTCAACAAACGCGCGCTGCGAAACGCATACCTATAAGCCACTCGCGCTGGTAGCTTGACAATCACGGTTTGAATATCCGGGTATGCCCGCATTTGCTCTTCAGCAACAAGATCGCCAGGATAGACCAAAGAATTTTCTCGATACCCGTCACTGGCATCAATAAATCTAAATGCGGGTGGATGGGCAGTATCACTCGTAATATCAGTGATGCTAGGCGCGCTTAACCCATCGAGCCCTGCGCTTGATACGGCAATCACCGGCGGGAGCATGCAGACCAAAATCATCGGTATTAACTCCATGTCCACGCGTATTTTTCGTATCAACTGAGACAGCAACACGCCACTGGTAAAAATAGCGAGCAGAGAGCTCGAGAGCATGCCAACTAATAGAGCGGCAAAGGCGATACGATAGGGCAAAATTTCAAAACGTTGGGTGAGCGCAGCCATAATTGTCAGAGTGCACACCGTCAGGCCCACTCGACTTATTATTTTCATTGTGCTCCCCTTTTCTTATTAAACTTGGCTACAATTGCCGCCATTCTATCAGCCTGAGACGCGTCGAAACCGATCATGACTTACTTACAAAAATCTAAAAAACTTGCCCACGTTTGCTACGACATTCGGGGGCCGGTGCTCGACCATGCTAACGCGCTTGAGGAAGCAGGCCAACGTATTATTAAGTTAAACATTGGCAACCCAGCCGCTTTTGGTTTTGACGCGCCTGACGAGATCATGTCCGACGTCATCCAAAACCTTCGTGAAGCCCAAGGCTACTGTCACTCCAAGGGTCTTTTTGCCGCACGCAAAGCCGTTATGCAACGCGCTCAGACGCAGGGCGTCAGAGACGTGGTGGTAGACGATGTGATTATGGGCAACGGCGTTAGCGAGCTGATTGTTATGTCGATGCAGGCATTGCTCAACAGCGGCGACGAGGTGCTTATACCCTCCCCTGACTATCCGTTGTGGACCGCTGCAGTCGCCATGGCTGGTGGCACGCCTAAGCATTATCGCTGCGACGAGAGCGACGACTGGCAGCCTGATATTGCTGATATCGAAAGTAAAATCACACCCCATACCCGCGGTATTGTCGTTATCAACCCCAACAATCCCACTGGTGCTGTGTATAGCGAAGAACACCTGAAACAAATAGTTGCCCTCGCGGAAAAACATAACCTCGTGGTCTTCGCCGATGAAATTTATGATCGCATTGTCTACGACGATGCTGTGCACATTCCTCTTGCAACCTTGGTAAAAGACGTTCTTTGTCTTACGTTTAATGGCTTGTCGAAGACCTACCGCTTGGCAGGTTTCCGCTCTGGCTGGGTGGTGATTTCAGGGGCCAAACAGAATGCGAAAAGTTATATCGAAGGCCTTGAAATGTTGGCTTCCATGCGCCTCTGCGCCAACGTCCCCGCCATGTTAGCCGTGCAGACAGCACTAGGGGGCTATCAGAGCATCAACGATTTGATCTCTCCTGGCGGCCGCCTGCTCCAGCAGCGAGATCTCGCCCACGAACTAATTACGCAAATCCCAGGTGTGAGCTGTGTGAAACCAAAATCGGCGATGTATCTTTTCCCCAAACTTGATGCGGAGATGTATCCGATTGTTGATGATCAGAACCTTATTCTCGAGTTTTTAAAGCAAGAGCGAGTGTTACTGGTTCAGGGTACGGCGTTCAACGCCTTTGATAAGCAGCACTTCCGTATTGTCTTTCTGCCCGATCAGGACCAACTGCGCGAGGCCATGGCCCGGCTTGCGAGCTTCCTTGCGCGGATGCGCAAAAGGTAGCCCACTAAACGCGAAATCCAAGCACGCTGGCATAGTCTGCAATAACGCTGGTCAGCGCCGTTCGGTAGTGACTAAATTCGTGGCGCTCCGGATACTCTTTGCGTAGTTGATCAAACTGGCGCGCCACTGAATCACTGTCGCAGCGCATAGCCTCACGCATTCTGCGATCATCTGCCAGCACATCATAGGTGGCCAGTATTAACGCGTTTAGACTCTCCTCGCCGAGCAGCGCAGCTCGATCGCTGCGCGGCAGCCGCGGCGTTACATTCGAGCCCGTGTGCCACAAATAAAATGCCTCGGCAACCATCTGCGAGCCCTTTACCTTGCCCTCATAGCTGTAACCAGCAATATGGGGCGTAGCCACCTGAACCAGTGCCATCAGCTCACGATTGATATTCGGCTCGGGCTCCCACACATCCAGCGCAACACGCAGGGCTGCGCCAGCCGATAGATGATCCAGTAACGCCACATTATCGATGACCGCCCCGCGCCCAGCATTAATAAGTAGCACGTTAGCCGGCAAGCGCGTCAACACATCTCGGTTAAACAAGTGGTGGGTGGGATGCTCTCCCCCAGTGGTCAGTGGCGTGTGCATACAAATGATATCGCTCTTTAACACGCCCTCGAAATCAACTAAGTCAGGGATAACCGAGGGTGCTAGAAAAGGATCGTAGACTGCGCATGGCACGTTTAAATCAGTGAGAATTCGATAGAGCAGCCCACCAACATTGCCTCCACCGACAATGCCAATATTCTTGCCGGCCCAATCCGGCTGTAAACGACACAGCACAGAGAGCACGTACTGCACCACGCCGTAGGCATTGCAGCCCGGCGCGTGAGCAAAGGTGATGCCTCGCTGCTGCAGATAATCGAGGTCGATATGATCGGTGCCAATGGTTGCAGAGCCGACAAACGCCACCTTGGATCCGCGCAATAGCGCTTCGTCTACCCGCGTGACCGAGCGCACTAACAGAACATCGGCGTCAGCGACATCCGCGGCGCAAATTTGACGGCCCGGCAATGAATAGATTTCTCCAGCATGACCAAACAATTCGGCAATCATAAGCATGTTTTGATCCGCAACTATTTTCACGCACTCTTCCTCAGGTTATTAGATGGGACAGTCTAGTGGCGACCGCGCAGGGCCTTGGCTCGGGCGACAAACGTAGTGCCAAAACCCATCTCTTCACAAAAAAGCATAAAGGCATCTTGGTGAACACCCTTCCACATGATTTCCGTCAAATCAGGGCTATTCTCTATCTTTGTCACAATCGTCGCCAATTCGCGGGAAAGCAGCATTTGCTCGCGATAGTTTGACAACTTATCCGCCAGCTTTCCCGCCCCGCGAATTGGGAGATCCTGAAGCTGATCAAGGTGTTCCAGTATCGCCTTAATGTCGGGAAAATACAGTAATAACTGCTTTGCCGTCTTCGCCCCGACCCCTGGCACACCGGCAATATTATCACTGCTGTCACCGGTCATTGCGAGGAAGTCCGCCATCTGCTGACAGCCAATTTCAAGGTCTTTTTCCACCTGGCGCTGGGTCTTGGGTAGCGCTTTGCCAAAGTCCCAATAGAGATCATCGGCTTCAATTATCTGCGCGAGATCTTTGTCTCGGGTGACAATGACCGGTTGCGCTTGAGCAGCCCGAACGTTTGTGGCTACTGCGCCGATTAAGTCATCCGCTTCATAGATTGATGACGCCATTTCAGCCACACCCAAAGCGCGACAGAGCTGTCGACAGGCATTTAACTGGAACGCCAGAGCGTCGTCAGGAAGTTCGCGATTAGCTTTATAGTCACGGCTTATCTGATGTCGAAAGCCACTCCCAAGCGACTCGTCAAATGCACAAAACATATGCTCTGGATTTTTGTTGCGCAAAAAGTCGAGTAAAAAACCCGTGAAACCATAAACGGCATGGGTTGGATGGCCTGAATCTAGCGCATGCCAATTTTCGGGTAACGAAAAATAACTGCGAAAGATATAAATCGATGAATCAATGAGATAAGCCTGCATAGATTTCCCCCGCGCTCCTGCGCCTCTGGTCCAGCGGATAGATTATATCGTCGTTTTTCACCAACACACAAAGTGTTGTGCTTTTATAAATTGTGGGGTACCTTATGTTGTGTTCCACGCGTTTCCTGATAACCCTAAAAGGGAGATGTCACCCATGTCTAGCTCTAACTCAAAATCTTCGCACGTGCACCGTCTCGACAACGTTATCGATATTTTTACGCGCAAGCCCCTCTCTGAGGCACAGAGCAATAAACTGATTCGTATTGCCCCTGAGCTCGATGGTCTCGAGATGCTTTACTGCAATGCCGACAACAAAGACAAACTCTATTCGGTGAAGGTTCTCGCTTGGGGACTTCGTCTTAGCGGAGAAGTGGTCGGACTTGTGCCTTGGCTCGATGAACTGACACCCTGCGATGAAATCAATGACCCAATCAATGGGCAGTGGCAAGGGTATTACGACGAAGGCGTTGATGAAATCTTTTACAGCGCCCCGCTGCACAAAATTGTTGAGCTTGAAACCGCAGCAGATTACTACGAGTATCAATGTGACTCGGACCGTGAAATCATTCAGGAAATGCCAGACACCATTGGCACTCACGCCGTGCTGTCCGCTGACAAATTTAAGAGCATTATTTTAAAAGAAGTGGTTAGCTGGCGCCTGCATCAAGACGGATCTGTCACCGGTATGCTAATCGACGACGACAAGGTTCTCAGCACCCCTGTCCTGCCGGGAGACGACTGCTTATTTGAAGCCGACCAGTGCGATCATTTCCGCTATTACTTTCAGCACCATATTGCCAACAAGCTAAAGTCAAAGGATCCCGAGGCGTTAGCGGCGATTTCTTTGCTGGTAGAGAGTTAGAAGATATTAAGTAGGCAGATATCAGTAGACAGTTGAAAGTGCTCTCAAAAAGAGCAGTAACTGTAGGGCACAAAAAAGCCGCGATTCCGTTAGGAGGCGCGGCTTTTTTATCGTCAGCAAAAGGCGAAAACTTGGTTACGCTGGATTCCCGTAGGACATTAAACGCTCGAAGCGTCTTTCCAAAAGCGTATTGAGAGGCACTGCGGAAAGCTCATCGAGTTGCTGGGTGAGTCTCGCCTTAAGCGTTTCAGACATCACTTCAATATCGCGATGGGCGCCGCCCATGGGCTCTGGAATCGTCTCATCGACAATACCCAGCTTCTCAAGATTCGCCGAGGTTACACCCATGGCCTCAGCGGCTAAGGGGGCCTTCTCGCTGGTTTTCCAGATAATATTGGCGCAACCTTCAGGCGAAATAACAAAATAGGTGCTGTATTGCAGCATGTTCAATCGATCGCCCACTCCAATCGCCAACGCACCACCGGAGCTGCCTTCGCCAATCACGGTACAAATTATCGGTGTTCTCAGACGGGACATTACCGCTAAGTTGCGAGCAATGGCCTCGGAGATATTGCGCTCTTCCGAGTCAATGCCTGGATAGGCGCCGGGAGTATCAATTAGGGTCAAAACGGGCAGTTTAAATCGCTCTGCCGTCTCCATCAGCCGCAGTGCTTTGCGGTAACCTTCAGGCTTGGGCATACCGAAATTGCGCATCACTTTTTCAGTCACGCCACGACCCTTCTCTTCACCAATCACCATTACCGGTTTGCCGTTAAGTCGCGCCACGCCGCCGACAATGGCATTATCGTCGCCAAAATGACGATCGCCGTGCATCTCTTCCCAGTCGGTGAAGGCTCGCTTGATATAGTCAAGCGCGTAGGGACGGTGCGGGTGTCTTGCGACCTGAACGATTTGCCACGGAGTCAAGCTCTCATAGATGCCCTCAGTGATCTTCCGCGATTTTGCGCGCAATCGGGCAACTTCGTCGGCGATATTGAGGTCATTGTCGTTACCAACAAGTTGCAATTCTTCAATTTTCGCTTCGAGCTCTGCGATCGGCTGTTCAAAAGAGAGATAATTCAGGTTCATAGGTGGAGAAATCTCGTTTGTCGGTACCATAGTTTGTGCTGGGCGCATTCTAACACTTAAAAAAATCTACGCTAGGCCACGCTTTTTTAATCATAGTGCAATGTAAGACTATTTTTCCCAAATTCTTGTCGCAGACGACCAATCAATTCGTCTTTTGGCTGCACGCGCCAGCTATTGCCGAGTTTTAATCGACCTTTACTGGAAGGGATGGTGTAGTCCAACTCCAGTGCGCAGTTGCCATCTTTGTATTGCTCCAGTGCGCTGCGCAGTTGTTCTACCCAGGCAACATTGCCGGGCTCGGTATTTATCGCGAGTTCGAGCCGCTTGAGTTTACTGCAGCGCGCGTCGTAAATAGACTGAATTGAGTCTGCAAGCATTTTCAACCCACCGCTGAAACTGTCTTCAGAGATACCGCCCTGAACAACCAGCAGTGCGTCTTTTACCAATATGTCGCGGTAGATGTTGTATTTCTCGGCAAAAACCGACACTTCCAAGCGTCCACTCTTATCATCGAGCGTTAAAAAAGCAAAGTTTTCACCACGCTTATTCTTCATCACACGCATGGCGACCACCATACCTGACACGGTTGCACTTTCCTTGCCCGGCCGCAGGGCTGAGATGCGATTGGGGTGCATACGCCGCAGCTCATCCTCGTACTCGTCGATGGGATGACCGGTCAGATAGAGCCCTAAAGTGTCTCTCTCGCCATTCAGACGTTCTTTGATGGACAGCGAACGCGCACCGCTGTAACTGTTGTAATTGATATCGACGGCGCTATCCACCACGCTATTGCCAAACAAATCACCCATGCCACTGCTGGTATTGCGCGCGTGTTGTTCAGCTAATTTCACCGCTTCGTCCACACAGGCCAGCATAACGGCACGACGATAACCAATTTCGCCCTGAGGTCCGATTTCATCGAAGGCGCCACTGCGAATCATCGCTTCGAGCGCGCGCTTATTCACTTTCCGACCATCGACACGGGCACAGAAATCAAAGATATCCTTGAACAATCCACCCTCTTTGCGGGCCTCAAGAATATTGCCGACTGGGCCCTCTCCCAGGCCTTTAATCGCGCCCAATCCGTAAATAATGCGGTTATTTTTGTCGACGCTAAAGTGGAATTGGCCTGCATTGACGTCTGGCGGCAAAAGCGTCAGATTCATGGCGCGGCATTCATCAATAAAAGTCACAACTTTATCGGTTTTATCCATATCCGATGAAATAGTGGCGGCCATAAACTGAGCAGGATAATGCGCTTTTAACCATCCGGTTTGATAAGCCACCAGCGCATAAGCTGCCGAGTGGGACTTGTTAAATCCGTAGCCGGCAAACTTCTCCATCAGGTCAAATATATTTGATGCAAGCTCTTGTGGATGGCCTTTGGCAACAGCGCCCGTCAGAAACAACTCACGCTGCTTAGCCATTTCGTCGGCGTTTTTCTTACCCATGGCGCGCCGCAGTAGATCTGCCGCACCGAGGGTATAGCCGCCCATTTCCTGGGCAATCTGCATGACCTGCTCTTGATAGAGAATAATGCCGTAGGTTGGCTCAAGCGAGGGCTTGAGGCACTCGTGCTGATATTGCGGGTGGGGATAGCTAACTTCTGCCCGACCTTTTTTGCGGTTAATAAAGTCATCAACCATGCCAGACTGCAGTGGCCCGGGGCGGAACAGTGCAACCAGTGCAATAATGTCCTCGAAGCGGTCTGGGCCAAGCTTGCGAATTAGTTCTTTCATGCCGCGCGACTCGAGCTGGAATACCGCGGTCGTCTCGCCGCGCTGCATCAATTCATAGGTGAGCGTATCGTCGAGTGGGATTTTGTCGATCTCGAGCGGTTGCTCGGCGGTTAAGCTGCGATCGCCGTTGATCATGCGCACAGCCCAATCAATAATGGTTAGCGTGCGCAGCCCTAGAAAGTCGAACTTGACGAGTCCCGCCTCTTCCACATCGCTCTTATCAAACTGG
>LIDE01000008.1 GCA_001438605.1 SAR92 bacterium BACL16 MAG-120619-bin48
AAAAGGGGAAAAACGCCGTTAAAATGGCATCTTAAAGCCAGCGGGCAAGTTTAAGCCGCCGGCCATTTTACTCATTGCGCTCTTGGTTTGCGCGTCCACTTTGCGCACAGCATCGTTCACGGCTGCCGCTAATAGATCCTCTAGAAACTCTTTATCCTCCGCCATTAATGACGGGTCGAGCGTCACTTTGCGTACGTCGTGGCGACCTGTCATGACCACTTTAACCATGCCTGCACCAGACTCGCCCGTCACTTCCGCGCGCGCCGCCTGCTCTTGCATTTCAGCCATTTTTCCCTGCATCTGCTGGGCTTGTTTCATTAACTCATTAAGATCCATACATTCCTCAATCGTCTTGCGCACCCTGACTCTCAATCAATCGGTTGCACGCTTCGTTCATCTAAAATGCCTTCAAATACCTGCTTAAACTTGATCACAGCAGGATCGCTCTGCAATGTCTCTATGGCCTCTGCCAATCGTTCCGCTTTCTCCCGCACATTGGCGGCGCGGGGGGTTTCCTGCTCAGCGACACCGAGGCTAATTTCCACGGTTACCGGTTCTTGGAAATAGTCGCTTAGCGCCTCACTCAGCTGAGCTTGATGGGCGCTGTCGTAAAGACTGTTATGGTCGCTATCAATCAGAAATTTCAGCGCTCCGTTATCACCTTCGTGACGACCGAGATAGACACAATGGCTGGCAATTTCACCCAGAGAGGCGCCAATGGTCAGCTGTTTGCGCAGCTCAATCCAGTTATCGGGGCAGAATGCGTTTAGGGCAATCTTGCTCGGTGCCTGCGGTTCAGGGGCGCCTTGCTCGGGAAGCTCGGGGGCAACTGGCGCGGGCGATTGCTTGGGCATTTGTGCGGGCGATTGCGCAGGGCTCGGCGTCTCAAGCTGTGTCAGCTCGGATGTCGCCCATGGCGGAGCATCGTCTTTGACTGGCGCTTCAAACTTTTTTACGCTGGGCTCCACCTCCACGGGAAGCGGTGCAACGTCGGCTACGGGTGCGGCTGCAGGGGCGGCGGCGCGCACACCACTGCCCCGCGGCGATGTCTCTGGTCGGAATGCCAACGCCCGCAGCATCACCATTTCAAATCCTGACTTGGCGTCTGGCGAGAGTTGCAGATCTTTGCGCCCGAGCAGGCAGATTTGATAGAAAAGCTGCACATCTTCCCGGCTGACTGCGGCGGCTAGGGCGAGTATCTCGCTGTAGTTGGCAATACCTTTGTCCAGCGCTTCAGGGACTGTTTGCACAATGGCCACCTGATGCCAGACGGTCAACACGTCCGCCAAGGCGGTGTCATAGTCGGGCGCCTGCTCGGCCATTTTGGCGACTGCGGCGAGGATATGGGGGCCTGCGCCGGCGGCGAGGGCTTTGCAAATATCGATAACGTAGCTGCGTTCAATGGTGCCGAGCATGGCATTGACATCGGCTTCGACCACTTGACCGCCGCCATGGCCAATCGCTTGGTCAGTCAGACTTAGGGCGTCGCGCATGCTGCCATCGGCGGCGCGCGCCAAGGACCAGAGGGCGGCCTCTTCGAAGGGGAGCTTTTCCTCACCCAAGACAAAGCGCAGGTGCTCTGTGATGCGCTCGGCGCTGAGGTTTTTTAAATTGAATTGCAGGCAGCGTGACAGCACGGTGATGGGCAGTTTTTGCGGATCCGTCGTGGCAAACAAAAATTTGACGTGGGGCGGCGGCTCTTCAAGGGTTTTTAAGAGCGCGGCAAAGCTGTTTTTCGACAGCATATGCACTTCGTCTATCAGGTAAATCTTGTAGCGCCCTCTCGAGGGTGCGTACTGCACGTTGTCCAACAGGTCGCGCATATCGTCGACGCCGGTGCGCGATGCCGCATCCACTTCGATCAGATCAATAAAGCGCCCTTCGCTAATTTCTTTACAGGACGCGCATTCACCGCAGGGCTGCGAGGTTACACCAACTTCGCAGTTCAGACATTTGGAGAGAATGCGTGCAATGGTGGTTTTGCCAACGCCGCGGGTGCCGGTGAAGAGGTAAGCATGATGCAGTCGGTTGTGATCCAGCGCATTGATCAATGCCTGAAGAACATGTTGCTGCCCGGCCATTTCGGCAAAAATGCGGGGACGCCATTTGCGGGCAAGAACTTGATAACTCATAGCAGCACGACTTTAAATTCAAAAAAGCATTATAGGGAGATAAGCGGAGCGCTGGAAGGGGCGTTGACCAATCAACTCTCGATGAGCGATATGGCGGTGACCCCCACCAGCCACACCTCGGCACACAGCGTAACCACTACCGTTGCTCCCTTCCGGGCCTGGCGGGGTTCGCGGCTGGCTGTTGCGAGGGGACCAGTGGGGGTCACCATTAAAACGAAGCGGGCGATTATCGGAGGTTTGTCCAGCAAGTGCAACAAGTGTTGGCGCTAATACGGCACATGTTTGATTTAGGCCAAATCTTATCGCCTGCAGCGGTTAAATTTGTTGTGGTTTAATCTGCCGCGATCGTTACACTATGACGAAATAGAGCTTAAAATAATTAAAAAAAAGCGGACTTCCCTCAATGGATTATCACTCAATGTCAGGTCAACAATCGACAGCAAAATCGCTCCCCGCCCGAACATTTCATGCCCTCTGCCTGGCCGCGCTGTTGCTCGTGGTGAGTGGCTGTGGTGGTGGTGAGTCAAATGTAAGTTTGGGCAATCGCACTGGCACGCTGCACTGGGGCAATGGCACGGAACCGCAAAGTCTCGACCCGCATATCGCGACAGGCGTTCCAGAGCACCACATTATCACCTCACTTATGGAGGGGTTGGTGCTGAAAGACAGCACGACTCTGGCACCTATTCCCGGCGTGGCTGAGTCGTGGGATGTGAGCGATGATGGCCGCGTGTACACCTTCCATTTGCGTCAAAATGCGCGCTGGTCAAATGGTGATCCGCATATTGCGCAAGATTATGTCTGGTCGTGGTGGCGTGCGCTGCAACCGGCTTTGGGCAACCTCTACGCTTACATGTACTACTCGATTAACAATGCGCAGGAATATTACGAAGGAACCATAACCGATTTCGATCAGGTCGGTGTGAAGGCGCTGGATGATTACACGTTACAGGTCACCTTAGAAAATCCTACGCCCTACTTTTTACAGTTGCTCGACCACTACAGTCTGTTCCCGGTGCATCAAGCGACCGTTGAAAAATTTGGCACGGCCGACGAGCGCGGCACGCGTTGGACTTACGAAGGCAATATTGTTACCAACGGTCCCTTTCAGCTACTCGAATGGCAGATTAATAGCCGCGTGGTCGTTGAACGCAACCCGTTTTACTGGGATGCCGAAAATGTCGGCCTGAATAAGATTATTTTCTATCCAACTGAAAACGCAGTGAGTGAAGAGCGGATGTTTCGCTCCGGCCAGCTGCATTACACCAACGATGTTCCGACCGACAAGATTCCTGTCTACCGAAATGAGGGTAACCCGTCACTGCGCGTTGCGCCCTATCTCGGATCCTACTTTTATCGAATCAACACCAACGTGCCTCATCTGCAAGATAAGCGAGTGAGACGAGCGCTGGCCATGGCGATCGACCGCGAGCAGATCACCGAGCACATTCTGCAGGCTGGCCAAATGCCGACCTACGCCCTGACCCCGCCGGGCACAATGGGCTACTACCCCAAAAGCGACTTAACCTTTGACCCCGAGGCCGCGAAACAACTGCTCGCAGAAGCGGGTTATCCCAACGGCGAGGGCTTTCCGGTAACCGAAATCCTCTACAACACTAATGAGAGCCACCGCAAAGTCGCTGTCGCCATTCAGCAAATGTGGAACAAGTATTTAAATATTGAAATCAAACTTCTCAATCAAGAGTGGAAGGTCTATCTGGATAGCGAAAGCGCTGGGCAGTACACCATTTCCCGCGCGTCCTGGATTGGCGACTATGTCGATCCCAACAGTTTTCTTGATTTGTTTCTGTGCAATGGCGGCAACAATCGAACGGGCTGGTGCAACGCGGAATATGATCGCCTGATTTTAGACGTAGCGCCAAAAATGAAGTCTCACGAAGAGCGCCTTGCGGTCTTTCAAGAGGCGGAAACGCTCTTGCTCGACGCCATGCCAATGATTCCGATTTACATCTACACCTCGAAACACCTAATGAATTCATCGGTAAAAAACCACAACGGTAATTTGCTCGATCAAACCACGTTCAAAGAACTCACCCTTGAGTCAGACAGCTCAGATTCCACTGGCGGTAACCACTGATGTTTAGATTTGCCATAAACCGACTTCTGCAGGCCATTCCCGTTCTACTGGTTGTGATCAGCATTACCTTTTTGTTGGTTCACTCCGCGCCGGGTGGCCCCTTCTCTGCCGACAAAGCTGTTCCGCCAGAAGTTTTGAAAGCCCTTGAAGCGCAATATAAACTCGACCAACCGCTGTGGCAGCAATATGTTGGCTACCTCAACGATGTTCTACACGGCGATTTTGGCCCCTCCTTCAAGTATCCGGGGCGAACCGTCAATGAGCTAATTGCTTCAGGTCTGCCCGCCACTGCTGAGCTCGCCTTTTATGCGATGCTCGTCGCGCTATTTATTGGCGCCTCCGCAGGGGTTGTGGCCGCCACTCGGCCCAACACTCTGCAAGATTATCTGCCCATGTCGGCAGCCATGCTGGGTATTTGCATGCCATCGTTCCTGCTGGGGCCGCTGCTCGTTTTAGTCTTTGGCATTCACCTCGAGTGGGTGCCCGTGTCCGGCTGGGGTGACAGTGCTGGCGACAAAATTCTACCCGCTATCACCTTAGGCACAGGTTATGCCGCGTACATTGCGCGCCTGTCCCGCGGCGGCATGCTAGAAGTACTGTCGCAAGACTATATTCGTACCGCTCGCGCCAAGGGTTTGCCCGAATCGCTGATTATTGCCAAACACGCCCTGCGCGGCGGTTTAATACCGGTTATTGCCTTTATTGGCCCTGCCTTTGCGGGACTGCTCGGCGGCTCCTTTGTGGTTGAAACAATCTTTCAAATTCCCGGTCTTGGCCGCTTTTACGTGCAGGCTGCCTTCAATCGCGACTACACCATGATTTTGGGTACTACGATCTTTTTTGCCACGCTGATTATTGTTTTCAACCTCCTCTCCGACATGCTCGCCATCTGGCTCAACCCCAAGCTTCGCCAAGAAGCCAGAGGAGATCACTAATGGATCGCGTTATTTTGGAAAAAACCGATGAACGCGGCAGTTCACTGTGGCAAGACGCATGGGTAAAGCTGCGCAAAAATCGGCTTGCACTGTGGGGGCTCGCGGTACTCGTCATACTCTGCGTGGTGTCCCTGCTGACGCCTTGGATTGCGCCCTACGGGTATGAAGAACAAGACCTGATTCTTGGCGCCACACCGCCGTCG
This sequence comes from SAR92 bacterium BACL16 MAG-120619-bin48, assembly GCA_001438605.1. Classification (GTDB taxonomy): domain Bacteria; phylum Pseudomonadota; class Gammaproteobacteria; order Pseudomonadales; family Porticoccaceae; genus HTCC2207. The sequence goes on from LIDE01000008.1 coordinate 5,369, forward strand.
GCTGAGCACTGGCTCGGCACCGATATTTTTGGTCGCGATATGCTCACACGAATCATGTACGGCGGTCGCGTCTCTCTCACCGTTGGCTTTATTGCGACCGGTGTTGCTCTGATTATCGGGGTGCTATGGGGAGCCATTGCTGGGTTTGCGGGTGGACGGGTTGACGCGGTGATGATGCGCATTGTCGATATTCTCTACGCCCTGCCCTTTATGATTTTTATTGTGTTGCTGATGGTAGTGTTTGGACGCAATATTTTCCTGCTGTTTTTCGCCATCGGTGCTGTCGAGTGGCTGACCATGGCGCGTATTGTCCGCGGTCAAGTGATGGCACTGCGCAAGCAGGAGTTTGTCGAAGCCGCCTACTCGCTCGGCCTCTCCCAGTGGATTATTATCCGCCGGCATATCATTCCCAACACCTTGGGTCCGGTCATTGTCTACACCACATTGACGATCCCCAGCGTTATGTTGCTAGAGGCCTTTTTAAGCTTTCTCGGATTGGGTATTCAGCCCCCTCAGAGCTCTTGGGGCCTGCTGATCAGTTACGGCGTGGAGACCATGGAAGAATTCCCATGGTTGTTGATATTCCCTGGGCTAACACTCTCTTTGACGCTCTTTGCGTTGAACTTCCTCGGTGACGGTCTGCGCGACGCGCTCGACCCAAGAACGTCCAAAGACTAATCGACTTACAAGGCGAATACGCGAATGGCACTACTCGAAGTAAATGGACTGAAGGTCTACTTCCACACCAGAGACGGTCTCGTTAAAGCGGTTGACGATGTCAGCTTCAGTGTTGATAGCGGCGAAACATTGGCCATTGTTGGCGAGTCGGGTTCAGGTAAATCCGTGACCTGCTACAGCCTGCTTGATCTGCTGCCGAAACCGCCTGCGCGAATTGAAGGCGGCACAGCCATGTTCGATGGCGTTGACCTGCTGAGTTGCGATGCCAATAGCATGCGTCATTTTCGCGGCAACGATATTGCCATGATCTTCCAAGACCCAATGACGTCGCTAAATCCGTTTCTAACTGTCGGCGAACAGCTGATTGAACCACTCATCTATCACCCCGACAAAACCCGCATTCAAACTCGCAGCAATGCCCGACTGCGCGCTATCGAATTGCTGGACGAGGTGGGGATTATCGAGCCAGAAAAGCGCTTCGACTGCTATCCCCACGAGTTTTCTGGCGGTATGCGTCAGCGTGTAATGATCGCGATGGCGTTAATCAACGAACCGCGCCTGCTGATTTGCGATGAGCCCACCACAGCGCTGGACGTCACGATTCAGGCACAGATTCTAAAACTCATCAAACAATTGCAGCAAAAACGCAACGTTGCCGTCATTTTTATCAGCCACGACCTTGGGGTTGTCGCCGGTATTGCCGACAAAGTGATGGTGATGTGCAATGGCACAGTGCGGGAAGCCGCAGATACTGAGTCGGTTTTTTATCGCACCGAAAATGACTACACCAAGAAATTGCTAGCCGCCATTCCAGAGGGGCCCAAGGTTATGGAGACCCGCGCGCAAGCCGGCGCGCCGCTAGTTGAAGTGACCAACCTAAAAACCTATTTCAAAGACTACAGCAAAGGTGTTGCAGGCACCCAAAAGCGCTTTATCAAAGCGGTTGATGGCGTCTCTCTGCATATTCAGCGCGGGGAAATTCTTGGATTAGTCGGTGAATCTGGATCAGGCAAGTCCACCCTTGGACGCTCAATTCTTCAGCTGGCGCCGATCACCGAAGGCACCGTCAGCTTTGCTGGAACACAGATTAGTGGCATGAGCCCGAATCAGCTGGTGCCCTGGCGTCGCAAGATGCAGATGATTTTCCAAGACCCCTACGCGTCGCTAAATCCGCGCATGACAGTCTATGAAACGCTGGCGGAACCGCTGCTCTATCACGGCATTGCCACCCGTAAAACCATTGATGAGCAGGTGCAGCACCTCATGGATGATGTTGGACTGGCGCGCGCCAATATGCGCAAGTACCCCCATGAATTTTCCGGTGGTCAGCGCCAGCGCATTGCGATTGGCCGCGCCATTGCGACCAAACCTGAGCTGATCATTGCCGATGAGCCTGTGTCAGCCCTCGATGTCACCATTCAAGCGCAGATATTGGACTTAATCCTCAACCTCGTTGAGCGCCACAACCTGACCATGATGTTTATCTCACACGATCTCTCGGTGGTTCGATACATCTCAGACCGCGTGATGGTGATGAACAAAGGGGTTATTATCGAAACCGGTGATACCGAGTCGCTCTGGGCGGATCCACAAGAAAAGTATACCCGTGAACTACTCAAGGCGATTCCGCTGGCTGATCCCAAGCTGGAGCGCGAGCGAGTGCTCAGCCGCTCCCTGTAATTCCTGCGCAGTGCAAGACGAGATTAGCCAGCCGAGGCTAGCCAGAAAAGACTAGCGAGAAAGCGACTATAGAGCGCAGCTAATACCCGTGCCGCGCAGACCGCAGTATCCGCCAGGATCTTTGGCGAGATATTGTTGATGGTACTCTTCGGCGTAATAGAACGTTGGCGCCGCACAAATATCCGTCGTAATCGCACCAAACCCGAGAGCTGTCAGCTGCTTTTGCACGGTCTGCGCTGAGGCCTGCGCCTGCGCCAACTGTTCGTCTGACGTACAATAGATAACCGAGCGATACTGCGAGCCAAGATCATTGCCCTGCCGCATACCCTGGGTGGGATCATGGGCCTCCCAAAACACCGCCAGCAGCTTTTCAAAGCTCGTCTGAAGGGGATCAAACACTACCAAAACCACCTCAGCATGTCCGGTAAGACCGGAGCAGGCTTCTTCATAGGTCGCATTTGGCGTGTAACCACCGGCATAGCCAACCGCTGTTGTCACCACGCCCGGCTGCTGCCAGAAGCGGCGCTCGGCACCCCAAAAACAGCCCATACCAAAGACTGCAGTGACCAGTCCGTCGGCAAATGGCGGCTTCAAAGGCTGACCGGTTACATAATGCTGATTGCTGATCTGCATCTCATTGCTGCGTCCCGGCAGCGCCTGCTCTGGCGTAGGAAGAACCGACTTTGACATTGACCACCACCCCGTTCGTTAAACTCACCTGCCGCGCCTTAAACGCGCACTTTCGCGTACGTTCAAGAATAATCGCAGCATTTTCTCGTTAGATAAGATCTAAGCCTCGAGCCAGATCATTTTTGATATCAATAAAATCTTCCAGTCCGACGGCAATGCGAATCAAGTTTTCGCCGATGCCTGCGGCCTCGCGATCCTCCGCGGACAGGCGGCCATGGGTCGTCGTCGCTGGATGGACAATAGTCGTTTTTGTATCACCAAGATTGGCGGTGCGCGACAACATCTCCACGCTATCAATCACTTTCCACGCCTGTTCTCGACCGCCCTTAACACAGAATGACAACACGCCACCAAAACCACTCTGCTGCTTTTTCGCCAAGCCATGACCGCGATGCCCTTCAAGTCCTGCGTAGTAAACCTTGGTAACCTTGTCATGGCTTTCCAACCACTCCGCCAGCGCCATAGCATTGGCACAATGCGCCTGCATGCGAATGCGCAGCGTCTCCAAGCCTTTGATAAATACCCAAGCGTTAAAGGGGCTCATGGTCGGCCCCGCGGCGCGAAGAAAGCCCACAACCTTATCCATTAATTCAGCACTGCCGACAACGGCACCACCAAGACAGCGTCCCTGGCCATCGAGATATTTGGTGGCTGAGTGCACAACAATATCGGCGCCGAACCGCAGCGGCTTTTGTAATACCGGAGTGCAAAAACAGTTATCCACCACAAATAACGCCTTGGCCTGCTTCGCGATTGCCGCAAGCGCTTCAAGATCAGCCACTTCGGACATGGGGTTGGAGGGTGTTTCGCAGAACAGCATTTTAGTATTTGGCCGAATAGCCGCCTGCCATGCGGCAAGATCGGTGAGCCCGACATAACTCACTTGCACACCAAACTTTACAATATAGTTGTTGAGCATAACGCGAGTGCTGCCGAAGACATCTTGCGAGCAGAGGATATGATCGCCTGCCTGCAGCAGTGCCATGACCACGCTCAAGGTTGCCGCCATGCCAGACGCAGTCGCCACGCACTGCTCGCCCTCTTCCATCGCCGCTAGACGCTCCTCAAAGGTGCGCACAGTGGGATTGGTATAACGGGAGTAGACATTACCCTGAAGCTCGTTGCTGAAATATTTCGCGGCCATTTCGGCGCTGTCGAAAACATAGCTTGAGGTTAAAAACAGCGCTTCCGAATGCTCATGCTCATGGCTGCGTGTATAGCCACCGCGAATTGCTAGGGTGTCCTGCTGAAAATCTTTAGGCGACAAAGTTTGCGGTTTACTCGGTTCTTTTGACATGGCTCTCGCCTCTCTAGGTTCTCGGCTCGCTATGCGCTGGCAGCACTATTGTTGTTATGTAAGCCCAACACTTGAGTTTTGCGTTGCCCATTAGCATGAGCCGGCTTGAGTTTAGCGTTGTCGTTGCGCGCTTGGTCAATGCGCTGCAGATAGGCGTCGTCAACATCGCCAGTGATGTAATTGCCATCGAACACAGAGCACTCAAAGCGCTGAATTTGCTCGTTACCTTCGGCTGCGGCCAGCACCAAGTCTTCAATATCTTGATAGACAATCCAGTCAGCGCCAATAATTTCGCCAACTTCCTCATCGCTGCGACCGTGGGCAATCAGCTCGGTTGCCGACGGCATATCGATACCATAGACATTTGGATAGCGCACACCGGGCGCTGCAGAGGCCATATAAACCTTATTGGCGCCAGCGTCTCTGGCCATTTGAATAATTTCTTTCGATGTTGTGCCGCGAACAATCGAGTCGTCCACCAGCATTACATTCTTGCCAGCAAACTCAAGCTTTACCGCATTGAGCTTCTGGCGCACCGACTTTTTACGCTGGGTTTGGCCCGGCATAATAAACGTGCGGCCAATGTAGCGGTTTTTCATAAAGCCCTCACGCAGCTTCACACCGAGCGTCTCGGCCATCGCTTGCGCAGACACACGACTGGTGTCGGGAATCGGAATAACCACATCAATATCGTGATCGGGGCGCAGGCGCAGGACTTTTTCGGCGAGTTTTTCACCCATTCGCAGACGGCATTTATAAACCGAAATATCGTCAATCATGGAGTCTGGACGGGCAAAATAAACATGCTCAAAAATACAGGGGACCAATTCGAACTGATCGGCGCACTGCTTAATATGAAATTTACCAGTGCTATCGACAAACAGCGCCTCACCCGGCTGCACATCTTTAACGGAGCCAAAACCCATGCTGTCCAGCACCACACTCTCGGAGGCGACAGCATATTCAGTGCCGGTTTCAGTCTCTCTTGAACCATAACAGAGCGGACGAATACCAAACGTGTCGCGAAAGGCGAACATCCCGTAATTAGCAATAAGGCCTACAACCGCATAGGCGCCCTTACAGCGCTTGTGAACATTTGTCACTGCGGCAAAAATATCATCGCTCGAGGGTTCCAATTTACCGCGCAGTTGCAGTTCGTGAGCAAACACATTGAGCAGTACTTCAGAATCTGAATCTGTGTTGAGATGGCGCAAGTCAGAGCGGAAAATATGTGTGCGCAACTCATCGGCATTGGTCAGATTGCCATTGTGCGCGATACAGATACCGTAGGGAGAATTTACGTAAAACGGCTGAGCCAGCGCGGGCCCTGAACTGCCGGCAGTGGGATAACGCACATGACCTATACCCACATTGCCAATCAATCGCTCCATGTGCTCGCTGTCAAACACATCGCGGGCAAGACCAACGTCTTTGCACTGATGGATTTCACCATTCGACTCGGTAACGATTCCCGCGGCATCTTGACCGCGATGTTGCAAGACTGTCAACGCATCATAGAGGCGCACATTAACACTAGACGTTCCGGAAATTCCTACAACACCACACATCGATTAGACCCAACCCATTATGAAATTTTTGACGGCCGCCGCCGCTTCCACACCCCAATCTGCAAAGCCTTGAAATACTGGAATCAGCGCCGACGCCTGCCACCAGGCGTCTTGATCGACCGGTAGCGCTTTTGGCATAACAATCACCAGCGCTAGGACAATCAATAAACCCCTGAACACTCCAAAAATCAGTCCCAACATCCTGTCTGTTCCGCTCAATCCGGTAGAGCTGACCAGTTTTCCCAATAAAAAATTTACCATCGCGCCCAACAGCAAGGTACCGACAAAGAGAATACCCCATGCCGCCAACTGTCTGATTGAGGCCAAACCAATAAAGTTGACCAACAGTTCAGCGGCCGGCTCTTTAAAATTCATGGCCACAGCAAAGGCGGCAACCCAAATAACCAGTGACATCGCCTCTTTGATAAAACCGCGCACCAAACTCACCAGCGCCGAGAGCACAACAATACCAATAATGATCCAATCCGCTGCCGCTATCTCCATGATTTACTCTCCAGATCCGTATATCTTGCGCTGGCGCTAGCCGTTAAGGAACGTATTGCAGCACAATCGCATCGGTCTTAAACGCGAGGTCGATCTTCTGCTTTTCCTCAGTCGCCCTGCGCTTATCAGCTTTTGGGCCAACATAGACTCGGTAATAAGTCTTTGAATCAACTGCGGCCGCTTTGACGAATGACTTGAACCCGCCATCGCGCAGCTGCTGCATTAAATTGTCAGCCTTATCGGCAACTTCAAAGCTGCCGACCTGCAAAACCCACGCCTGCGGCAAGTTATTTTCATCGAGACCGCGAGACACATCGCTGCTCTCGTTGGCCGGTGCTGACTTGGCAATATCAAACAGCGTGTCGAGAACACCGCTCTCCTCCGCCTTTTCGGGGCGCTGAGCTTTATTTACTTCAACTGGCGCTATTTCAGGTGCAGCGGGCAGTCTGCTGCTGTGATCAATTTTCAATGGATCAGCAAAATCAAACAGTATTGGTAAAATAATCAATCCCAGCGCACCGAGAACCAGTGCGCCGACAATGCGCTGCCTTAAGCCACTACTCATTCGTATACCCACCGCTGCTGCGTTGCATTTTAAGCACTGCTGACACTGTGTGGAAAGACCCAAAGACCACCACCACATCATCATTTGATGCCTGACTGACGGCACTTAAAAATGCCTGCTCAAGCCCATCAAAAAGCACTGCTGAAAGGCCAGCATTGTATACCACTTCGAACAGAGTTTGGCCTTTAGTCGCCCTGTTAGAGTCGCTAATTTCTGCAATACACCAGTGATCAATAATAGAACTCAGCGGCGCAACGATGCCCGGCCAATCTTTGTCGGCCAAAACCGATGCCACTGCCCAATAACGGCCTGCGATGGGCGCCAGTCGCTGCGCTAAAACAGCCGCGGCAGCGGGATTGTGGGCTACATCTAAAATTACCTTGACGCCGTTGATGCTGCAGCGCTGATGGCGGCCGGTTAACCCGAGTCCCTGCATGGCCGCTCTGACTTTTTCTTGATCGAGTGAATACCCCGCACAAAGCAGCGCCTGTATTGCCGCGGATTTGTTACTTGGCAGCAATCCATCGCTGGGGAGATCCTTGAAAAAAAGTGTCTCGTTGCTTGGGGTGCGCACGCGCAGATCAAAAACATCGCCTCGGGGATCAAGGGAAAACGCCTCGCCGATGCGAAAAACCTCAGCGCCGGTATTTGCCAGCATGTCAGCAAAGCCAATCGGTGCGTCCGCCTCAGCAATCACCAGCGGCCTGCCCTCGCGGGCAATGCCCAATTTTTCAACTGCGATAAGTTCGCGGGTATCGCCCAGCCAAGCTTGATGGTCGAGCCCAATACTGGCGACCACGGCAACATCCGCATCGATGATATTAATTGCGTCTAGCCTTCCGCCGAGGCCAACTTCAAGCAGCATAATGTCGACGTTCGCATCGATAAAGACGAGCAGTGCCGCCAGACAACCAAACTCAAAGTAAGTGAGAGAAATATCTCCGCGGGCGGCCTCAATTTCGACAAAGGCGCGGGTTATAGACGCATCGTCAACCGGTGTGCCCTGCACACAGATGCGCTCGTTGTAATCAATAAAATGTGGCGATGTGAAAGTGCCCACACGATAACCCTGTTGCAGCATAATCGCTTGCATGGTGGTTACGCAGGAGCCCTTGCCATTGGTGCCGCCGACCGTGATGGCCGTTGGCAGCGAAACGGGATTATTCTGGGCGCGAAGAGCAAGAATGGCGCTCCAGACAGCAGAGACGCGCTGTAGTCCTAGATCAATTTCGCTGGGATGACGAGCCTCCAGCAGAGTCAACCACTCCGCTAGAGATCGATCAGGCATCGACAGGTTCAGCGACGCGGAGAAACTTGGAGAGGATACTTGCAAGACGATCACGCATTTGGTGGCGATCGATAATCATATCAATCTGGCCTTTTTCGAGCAGGAATTCACTGCGTTGAAATCCCTTTGGCAGCTTCTGGCGAATGGTCTGTTCAATAATATTGGGGCCGGCAAATCCTGCGCGAGCACCCGGCTCTGCCACATTGAGATCACCCAGCATGGCGAGACTTGCAGATACGCCGCCATAGACAGGATCAGTCATAACCGAGACATAGGGAACGCCCGCAAGCTTTAGTCGCTCGAGGATGGCACTGGTTTTGGCCATCTGCATCAGGGAAATTAACGCTTCTTGCATACGCGCACCACCGGTGGCAGAAAAGCAAATCAGCGGTTTTCTCTCGGCCAGCGCCAACTGCGCAGCACGGGTGAATTTCTCACCCACGGCATACCCCATGGAGCCGCCATGGAATTCGAATTCAAAGGCCACCGCAACCACCGGAATGCCCTTCACCGTTCCGCTCATGGCAACAAGGGCGTCTTTTTCACCGGTTTTTTTCTGCGCTTCGATGAGACGGTCTTTGTACTTCTTGATATCGCGAAACTTCAGGCGATCGATGGGCTCAACCTCTACCGCTAACTCTGTGCGGCCAGCACTGTCGAGGAAAATATCGAGGCGCCGTCGGGCGCCGATGCGAATGTGATGCTCGCACTTGGGGCAGACATCCAAGTTGCGCTCGAGCTCAGGGCGATAAAGGGGAGAGGTACATTTTGGACATTTTTTCCACAGGCCCTCTGGCACAGAGGCTGAGCGCTCACCTTTAGTTGGCGCCGGTCCTTTTGGTTTAATGCGTTGCAGCCAGTTCATCGTTTTCCCTTTTCGCAGAAGTCAGAGCGATTGCACAGTGTTCGCCGGAATGTGGCGAGCAACTCGCCGGTAACAGTCGCGACAATCGCTGCCACCTTGAGACTGACTGTGACGCTGATTGTTGCACCGATTGTCGGGATGAAGTTTAACACGACAGTTTGATCGAGCTAAACACCGAATAACATTATTTTAATGCCTCGGCGGCGGCTTTCGCGCGCGCGACAAAATCGCCCACGCGCCGCTCATCTTTCATGCCAGCTGACGCCTCGACGCCACCGCTCACATCGACCATGTCCGGCGCCACTGCCACTACTGCATCACCTACATTGTCTGGAGTTAGTCCGCCCGCCAATATCAACTTAAAATTTCGCTGTTTGGGCAACCGCTGCCAGTCAAAGCGCTCTCCGGTACCGCCATATTGATCGGCATGCCACGCATCGAACAGCAGTCCGTAGGCGTCGGCATAGTCTTCTGCTTCAGCGTTGATATCAAGGTTGTCATGCATGCGTAGGGCACGAATATAGGGGAACTGAAATTGCCGACAAAACGCGGCCGTTTCGTCGCCGTGAAATTGCAAAAGATCGGGTTTGACTTCGCGTATCACCTGCTTCACAAAGGCCGCGTCGGCATTCACCAATAGCACCACACAGAGACGATCCGGTGCGATTGCCGCGCGGATGGCGATCGCCTGCTGCAAATCGATATAGCGAGAACTTTTTTCGTACAGCACCAACCCTAGGGCGTCGGCCCCAGCGGACTGAACCATTAGCGCTTGCTCGGGCGTGGTAATTCCGCAAATTTTCACGTCAACAGACATCGATTTGGCGCCTCTCTGCTTCTTTTGCTATCTTAATAATGGACTTTAAATAATAGCTATAATTTATTGTTTTTAAACAATATAAAATAGCTATTTAGATAAAAATATGGGCCCACCGGATGATAGTGGCAGGCCAAAATACTCGGGGTAACAGACATCCACTAAATATAATCCTTTTGGTGATGCCGTTGCCGCACTTTTACGGCGGTCTTTGCCGCGCAACAGTTCCGCGATCCAGCTCGGGTCGCGACGGCCAAAGCCGACTTCCATCAGTGAGCCAATTATATTGCGCACCATATGCAGCACAAAGGCATTGGCACTGACTTCAAAGACCAGCAGCTCGCCAACGGCGGTTATGCTGGCGCGGGTAATGTTGCGATTGGGCGACAAGGACTGACACCCTGCCCCGCGGAATGCGCTGAAATCCTGCTCGCCCAGAAGATATTGACAGGCCTCCTGCATGGCGGCGGCATTCAGGGTGTAAGGCACCCATGTAACCCCTTGCGCAAGAATGGCGGGCCTTGCCGGTGAGCAGTGCATAATGTATTTGTAGGTGCGTGAGGTGGCGCTAAATCGCGCATGAAACTGCTCCGAAACCTGACCTGCCCACAACACAGAGACGCTATCCGGCAACTGGCTATTGGCGCCTTTTACCCAGTTGCGGCCGGTGCGCTCAGCTGATGTGTCGAAGTGAATAACTTGATAACTGGCGTGAACCGCGGTGTCAGTGCGCCCTGCGCAGCTCACCACCAGTTCAGCATTGGCAACTGCGCTTAAGGCGCGCTCTAGTTCCTGCTGCACGGAGGGACTGTGTTTCTGTTTTTGAAAGCCACAAAAAGCGCTGCCGTCGTAGGTGACGACGGCAGCATAGCGTTTGACTCCTGGAGGAAGGCTCTGGCCCTCTGGAATCTTGGCATTTGGGGTGTACACCCATGCTAATTCAGACATGGCGGAAATTATACACAGTCAGAGCCAGATAAGCCTCTTTTCAATGGTTGCAACCGCTGTCTATTTGCCCGCTAGAGCGTTTCAAGCAGTGCCTTAGCTTTGGCTGCATCCTCTTCGCCTGACTCCTCGATTAACTCCTGTAAAATCTCCCGAGCGCCCTCTGGGTCGCCCATTTCAACATAGGTTTTGGCGAGATCGAGTTTTACATCCACGGCGTCTAAGACATCAATATCATCCAGATCGGCGAAGGGCTCTAATGATATTTCGCTGATCTCAGCGAAAAGCTCATCAGCGCTGTTATCACTATCAATCTGTTCACTGGAGAGAGTGTTGGAGGTTAGCTCATCGATCTCGGTCGAGCTGTCACTGCCGGCTGGCTCAATATCAAAATCGTCAGCTGTGAGGTTGTCTAAATCCATATCTTCAAGATCGATGGCATCGAGATCGTCAATGTTTTCTAGTTCCATGCCTTCTAGGGTGAAATCCTCTAGCTCAAGACCATCGTCAGGCGTATCTACAGCATCATCAGTTGACGGTAGCGGGGCTTCATCATCGCTGCTGTCGTCACTGGCGCCATCATCGCCGTCGAAGGCTGACTCACTGTCACCTAAATCGACATACAAGCCATCAATTTCGAGCTCTGCGGTGTCCGCCTCGTCAGCGCGCCCTATCACCACATCACCCGACACCTCGGGCCCTGCAATAATAGCCGCCATCTCTATAGCAGCCTCATCATCGGTGTCCTGAATTTCTTTGTAGAGAGGCGCCAGTTCTGCCTTGCGATCTTCTGTAAAGAGAATTTCCATAAGCTTTAGGCGCGATGATGCATCGAGTGGATCGGCTTCGCGGGCCTCTTCCAGCACTTGAATCGCTTGCGCTGTATTGCCTAAGGAGAGATACACCTCAGCTTCGGCAACGGCTTCGACCATCATATCGAAAGTTTCAGCGTTGGCATTTTCCTCGGCGCTGTCGAAAATATCTGCGTCGCTTTCGTCGAAAAGATTGTCGTCGGGATTGAGGTCAAGATCGTCCAGCGCATGCAATGTTGAGTGCGATGGCGCCGCGCTCACCGCATCACCATCGTAGCTCTCATAGCCCGAGGGAAGCTCGTCACCGTAGCCTTTGTCTTCGGTCGCGACGGTCGCTTTACGCGCAAAAAACACACCAACAACGGCGATAAGACCCACCACTATTGCCCAGATATAGCCAGGCAGAGCCATAAGCCATGCCGTAATCGAATTGTCTGTGGCTTTTTTCGCTGGGGACTGCTTCGCAGGCGCGGCAGCGGCACCATCCACCAGGGCGGCCATGGTTTCTACTTGGGCTTCAAGCAGCGCCATACGCTCACGGAGCTCGCTGTTTTCTTGTTGGGTTTTATTGACTTCATCAGTGGCGACTGCGAGTTCGGCGGCCAACTGACTAATATCATTTGTGTAGGCTAACAGGGCGTCATCAGAGGGTTCAGCCCCTGTCGCCCCGACCGCTAGAGTGCCACTGCCTTTTTGGTTCTCATAGGACGATGCCAGTTCTAGGCGACCCTCAGTATTCGAGGTGAATGCATCGTCCTCGGATTGAGATTGCGATGTGGAGCTGCCATCGCTGTCTGCGGCAGTATCTGTGATCGCTGTAGTTTCTGACTGACCCGCAACAGAGAACGGTGTCAGCTCGGCCGCTGGAACCAGCCCAATTTGCGCAACAACTCGAGTGCCCGATTCTTGCTGAATTTCGCTATCTGTGGGCAGTCGCAGCACAGAGCCTTCTTTAATTTGATTGGCATCACCCTGAACGAAAGCGTCTGCGTTATGGCGGTAGAGGGCGTCCATAGCTTGCTGAATCGTGGCATCTTGAGGGCGCAAGCGCTCAGCAACGTTCCATAGCGTGTCGCCAACTACCACTCGGTGCTGATCACCGGACAGCGGTGGCTGTGACCTCAGACGCCGAGTTTGACTGAAACTATCGCTTTCTCCCTGCTTTCCCTGCGCGGATTTATTGCTTTGAATGCGGGTATTTGACACGGCGGCGGTTTGCGCGGGTGCTATCTGAGCGGTACTGTTTTGCGCGCTGTAAATTGGCAGGTCGAGTAGCACTGTGTACTCTCGCTGCACGCGACCGGCGGGCCATTGCAACTGCACAAGAAAGTTTAGGTAGGGTTCGGTGATGGCTTGTTCGCTGCTGACTTTGATCACACGGACGTTCGCGCCATCTCGCTCAACCGCGAACTTAAGCTGGGTGAGCAAAAAATCGCGCGACAGGCCTACGCGCTCGAAGGCTTCCGGCGAGGCCAGTGATACCAGTATCTGGCCGTCCTGAAGATCCTCTGAGCTGAGTAATGCGATGCTCGCATTGAGCGGCTCGTTGAGGGATGAGTTGACGCTTATCTCACCGAGCCCAACCGCCAAAGCAGAGGGGGCCGCCATCAAACCACCGCAGAGAATAAGCGGCGCGATGGCCGCTCTCTTAGCTATTACTGCGACGGCCGTTTTTAACGTTTCTACGACCCATGCTGACCACTTCCGAGCTGTCATAACTATTTTCCTATTAAAGACTTTTTAATCAGGGGCTTACAGTAAATGTTTAAAGCCTAACCTGCAATATTTCACAAGGTGATGAGTCTCTAAGTTTTAGCACAGTCTGTGGCTTTTTATCGCTCAATAATAATTCTTAGCATTCGTCGCAACGGTTCCGCAGCACCCCACAGTAGCTGATCGCCAACGGTAAAGGCTGACAGATACTGAGGACCCATATTCATTTTGCGCAGACGACCCACTGGCACATCGAGACCGCCAGTCACCGCGGCGGGCGTCAAATGCTTGATAGAGGCCGCTTTGTCATTGGCAATGACCTTGGCCCAGGGGTTTGCTTCGGCAAGCATGGCATGGATTTCGTCCATCGGAACATCTTGCGTGAGCTTGATCGTCAAGGCCTGGCTGTGACAGCGCATAGCGCCGATGCGCACGCAGAGTCCATCGAGGGGAATTGGGTTGTTGCCACGACCAAGAATTTTGTTGGCCTCTGCCTGATTCTTCCACTCTTCGCGGCTTTGGCCGTTCTCGAGCTGAGAATCGATATAGGGTAGCAGGCTTCCCGCTAGCGGATAGGCCCAGTTGTCCACGGGGAAACTCGCAGAACGCATGGTGTTTGTAACCTGACGATCGATGTCGAGAATAGCCGAGCTCGGATTGGCTAGACTGTCCGCCACTGCGCTGTTGATGGCACCCATTTGGCTGATCAGCTCGCGCATATTCTGCGCGCCGGCGCCCGACGCAGCTTGGTAAGTCATGGAGCTCGCCCATTCGACCAGCCCAGCATTAAATAGGCCACCGAGGCTCATCAGCATTAAACTCACGGTACAGTTACCGCCGATAAAGTCTTTCGCGCCGTGCGCCAAACCGTCCTTGATCACGCTCAAGTTGACTGGGTCAAGCACAATTATCGCGTTGTCGTTCATGCGCAGTGCAGAAGCTGCGTCAATCCAGTAGCCCTGCCATCCGGCGCTGCGCAACTTTGGGTAGACGTCTTTGGTGTAGTCGCCGCCCTGACAGGTGACAATAATATCCATCTGCGCCAGCGCGTCGATATCAAACGCGCTTTGCAGCAATGGCGTATCAACACCTACGTCGGGGGCCGCTTGACCCGCCTGCGAGGTGGTAAAGAAAAAAGGCTCTATGTGGGCGAAATCGTTTTCTTCGCGCATTCTGTCCATCAGCACAGACCCGACCATGCCACGCCAACCGATAAATCCTGTTTTGTTCATGCGTATAACCCTTCAATATTAATTCAAAAAATTATGGTGCCGATTACTGCTGGCGCGGGGTTGCCTGTCAGTTACAGCCCGTCAGTTACAGCGCGGCAACCACGGCGTCGCCCATGGCCACAGTGCCCACTCGTGTCATGCCGTCAGTGTAGATATCCCCTGTGCGCAGGCCCTGATCGAGCACATCGCTGACCGCTTTCTCGATCGCGTCCGCCGCGTCGGCAGCGTCGAGGGAGTAGCGCAACATCATGGCTACGGAGAGTATAGTCGCCAGCGGATTGGCCACGCCCTGCCCTGCGATATCCGGTGCTGAGCCGTGGCAGGGTTCGTACATACCACCGCCCTTTTTATCCAATGACGCTGAGGGCAACATGCCAATCGAGCCGGTCAACATGGCCGCTGTATCGGACAAAATATCGCCAAACATATTGCCGGTGACAATCACGTCAAACTGCTTTGGCCGCATCACCAGCTGCATGGCTGCGTTGTCTACGTACATGTGGCTCAGCTCTACTTCTGGATAGTCCGCCGCCAATTCGTTCATCACCTCACGCCAGAGCATGGTTGCCTCTAGCACGTTTGATTTATCCACTGAACAGAGCCGCTTGCCGCGCACCATGGCCGCTTCAAAAGCCATTCTGCCAATGCGGAGAATCTCTGACTCGCTGTATTTATAGGTGTTGTAACCCTCGCGCTCGCCGTTTTCTAGAATGCGGATACCGCGCGGTTCGCCAAAATAGATTCCGCCAACGAGCTCGCGAACAATCAAAATATCGAGGCCAGAGACAAATTCAGGCTTGAGTGATGAGGCATGGGCTAACTGCGGATACATAATCGCGGGGCGCAAGTTGCCGAACAGCTCTAGCTTCGAGCGAATGGTTAACAGTCCTTTCTCGGGGCGCAAGTGACGCTCTACATTGTCCCACTGTGGGCCGCCAACAGCGCCCAGCAGAATAGCGTCGGAGGCTCTGGCTTTGTCCAGTGTTTCCTGCGGGCAGGGTTCACCGACAGCATCCAGTGCGGCGCCGCCCAAGTGCGCGTAATCCAAGACGATGCCTAGATCAAACTGTTGGTTGACTTTGTTCAACACTTTTACCGCTTCAGCAATAATTTCTGGGCCAATATTGTCGCCCGGCAATACCAACACTTTTTTCATTTTGCTCGCCATTATTTAATTGCCCCAAAAACCCATGGATGCTGCTGTGCGCGCTGGGTTTCATACTGTTTGATGGCGTCCGCCTCTTCCAGCGTCAAGCCTATTTCGTCCAATCCGTTCAACAAACACTCTTTGCGAAACTCGTCTAATTCAAAGTGAAAAACATGCCCTGAATCAGTGGTGACTGTCTGCGAAGGCAGGTCAATTGACAGTTGGTATCCCTCCTTCTCCGCCATTTCTTGAAACAGGGTTTCCACCTGCTCTTCGCTCAAAATTACCGGCAACAAGCCATTTTTAAAGCAGTTGTTGTAAAAAATGTCGGCGTAACTCGGTGCTATTAATGCGTTGAAACCGTAGTCTTCCAGCGCCCATGGCGCGTGCTCGCGGCTTGACCCGCAGCCAAAGTTTTTCCGCGCCAACAGGATTGAGGCACCTTTGTAGCGGGGCAAGTTCAGCGGAAAATCTGCCTTTATCGGCCGCTGGCTGCAGTCGGCGCCGGGCTGCCCCTCGTCGTGGTAGCGCAGTTCGTCAAAAAGATTGGGGCCAAAACCACTGCGCTTAATCGACTTTAAAAACTGCTTCGGAATAATCATATCGGTGTCGACATTGGCCCGATCCATGGGACCGACTAAGCCGCGATGTACTGTAAATGCTTTCATTAG
Organism: SAR92 bacterium BACL16 MAG-120619-bin48; assembly: GCA_001438605.1. GTDB lineage: Bacteria > Pseudomonadota > Gammaproteobacteria > Pseudomonadales > Porticoccaceae > HTCC2207. The sequence continues at coordinate 21,841 of LIDE01000008.1, forward strand.
TGATTCTCTCCCATCAATGTTCGTACATCGACGATATGCCCTGCCACCGCGGCTGCAGCGGCCATCGCCGGACTCATCAAATGTGTGCGACCGCCATTGCCTTGGCGTCCCTCAAAGTTGCGGTTTGAGGTTGAGGCGCAGTGCTCTCCGGCACCCAACTTGTCGGCATTCATGGCCAGACACATTGAGCAGCCGGGCTCTCGCCAATCCATCCCCGCAGCGATAAATATCTCATGCAGACCCTCAGCCTCGGCCTGCGCCTTGACCATTTGCGATCCGGGCACCACTAACACTTGCTTCACTGTGCTCGCTACCGAGCGACCTTTGGCAACGGCTGCCGCGGCGCGCATATCTTCAATACGGGAGTTGGTACAGGAACCAATAAATACACGATCCACCGCAATTGACTGTATCGACTGACCACCCTCGAGACCCATGTACTCCAGCGCGCGCGCGAGACCTTTGCGTTTTTCTTCGCTCGGCTGTTCTGCCAGCGTGGGCAGGGAGGCAGTTACCGGTGCGACCATTTCGGGGGACGTGCCCCAGGTGACCTGCGGTGCGATTTCGTCTCCATGCAGAACCACTTCTGTGTCGAAAACAGCATCGGCGTCGCTAACCAGTGTTTGCCAATAGCTTGCGGCACGCTGAAACATCTCACCTTTGGGAACAAACTGACGACCTTCGCAATAATCGATAGTCTTTTGATCGACGGCCACCATACCGACACGGGCACCGGCCTCAATCGCCATATTGCAGACTGTCATGCGCCCTTCGATGGACATGTCACGGAACACAGAACCGGCGAACTCGATCGCGTGTTCATTGCCGCCAGCGGTGCCAATCTTGCCGATAATGGCTAGCACCACATCTTTTGGGGTAACACCTGTTCCCAGCTGGCCATTGACCGTGACACGCATATTTTTCATTTTTTTCGCCACTAAACACTGGGTGGCGAGAACGTGCTCAACTTCTGAGGTACCAATGCCGTGCGCGAGGCAAGCCAAGGCGCCGTGGGTGGCGGTGTGTGAATCACCGCAGACAACGGTCATGCCTGGCATGGTTGCGCCCAATTCAGGGCCCATCACATGCACAATACCCTGCCCCATTTCGTTTATTTTGAACTCTTTGATACCGTAAAAATCACAGTTGTCATCGAGTGTCTGCACCTGGATGCGCGACACTTCATCGACCATGCCGGCAACACCAGCGGCTCGTTCAGATTTGTCGGTCGAGATATTGTGGTCTGGCGTGGCGATATTGGTATCTAATCGCCATGGCCTGCGACCAGCGAGACGCAGGCCTTCAAAGGCCTGAGGTGATGTCACCTCGTGCAACACATGGCGGTCGATATAAATAAGCGATGAGCCATCGGTATTTTGTTTTACCAAGTGGCTATCCCACAACTTGTCGTACAGTGTTCTTCCCGTCATAGCCGTCTCCAAGACGTTATTTTTCTAATTGCAGTCATTCTAGCCTTCGCATAAGATGAAATAAATTCATATTTAGCATATTTATCATTCCACAAAGGCATAGATAACCCCTATGGACCATCAAAACCTGAAAGCATTTATTACTGTTGCCGAACGCGGTTCATTTTCAGATGCGGCCGATCAGCTCTACCTAACACAATCCGCGATTAGCAAACGAATTGCGCAACTTGAACTGCAGATAGGCAAACGATTATTCGACAGAATAGCGCGCCAAGTCACTCTCACTGAAGCGGGAAAAGCCTTGCTACCGCGTGCTCAGCGCATCCTGAGTGAATATGAAAGTGCGCTGCAGGGCATCAACGATCTGTCTGGCGAGGCCTCTGGCACCTTGCGCCTGGCTATCAGTCACCACCTCGGCTTGCACAGACTACCACCACTGCTGAAGATATTCTCTCAGCGCTATCCGCAGGTCACACTCGATATCGATTTTATGGACTCCGAAAAAGCATACGAACAAGTGCTGCGAGGCCAATCTGAGATAGCCGTTATCACCCTCGCACTGGAGAGCCATGAGAATATCAAAAGCAGGAAGATTTGGGATGATCCGCTGCGCTTTATCTGCGCCCAAGATCACCCGCTCGCGGCACTGGAAAAACCGAATCTCAGCCATCTCGCTGAGTACCCCATTATTCTACCCGGCCTGAATACCTACACCGGACGCATTATTCAAAGCCTGTTTCAGCGCGAAGGAATACCCCTGAAGTCACCTATGTCGACGAACTATCTCGAAACCATCAGCACAATGGTTGAAATCGGTTTGGGGTGGAGTGTGTTACCCGAGACGCTGGTGAAGGGTTTGCATGTAATGCCGATGCCCGGCATAACCATTGAGCGTGAACTGGGCTATATCCATCACCGAAAACGCAGCCTGTCTAATGCCGCAGTGGCGTTTATTGCGCTGATGGATGGGGCGTAGAATCGGGCGGAAAATGGCCCGTAAAATGGCCCGTAAAATGGCCCGTAAAATGGCCCGTAAAAAAAAGGGCCGCGCAATTTGCGCAGCCCCTTTTCGTTACACCTGATATTACAAGACCAACAGAGGTTAGAACTTGTACTGAGCTTGCAGTGCCACGTTGGCAGGACGGTTGACAAACGCATAGTACGAATTGCCACGACCACCTGTCAGTGTGCCAGCCAGTGGCGTGTTGCCACCAAAGTTAATCACAGTTTCATCAGTTAAGTTGCGACCGATCAAGGCCAGCTCCCAATCGCCTTCAGCACTGGTCAATGAAATACGCGCATTAAGCAATGTGTAGGCGTCTTGAACAGTATTGGTGTCCAAGTTGGCGGCGTAAAGGTACTCGCCCATATGTATCGCATCAACAGAAACATTGACAACCATGCTGTTGCTCAACTCGTTTTCCCAGTTTGCGCCGATGTTAGCCTGAAACTCTGGCGTGAACTCTTTGCGCTTGCCGCCCGCATCACAGAGACCTGGGTAGGCCGCTGAATCTGGCGTCTGGCCGAAGGCGCACTGGGAGTTCGGGAACTTGTCGTAGTTGAAGTCAAGGAACGCCACAGCGCCCGTTAGCGTCAGGCTATCAGTCACTGCCCAACGGCCATCAGCTTCAAGACCCTGAACCGTTGCTTCACCCGCGTTGGTCACGTTAAAGCCAAGCACACCATCAAATTGCGATACTTGCAGATCGGTGTACTCAGTCATGTACCACGCTAAACTCAGTTCCGCAGCGCCGTCAGCAAGGCTCATTTTAGAGCCCAACTCATAGCTCAGAGCTTCTTCGCGATCGAACTCCCAGCTACCAGTGATTGGTGTGCCACGCAGCGGGTTACCTGCGTTATTGACCAGCGGATCGGGGTGGCCGTTAGAGCGCGCATCAAAACCGCCAGACTTGAAGCCCTTGGTCCACGTCGCGTAAACCATGGTGTCGGCATCAGCGTCCCACTGCAGTGTTACTACTGGAGAGAATGAACTGTCGTCGAGCTCACCATAGATTGTGTCGTAGGCTTCAATACTGAAGATACCGTAGAGCGCGTTGTAAGCACCTGATACTGGATCAATAGTCACTGGAGACTGAACTTGACCGCCAAAAGCAGCGTTCGCCTGGTGGGCTTGCGTGCGATCAGCCGACTTAGTCTCGCTGCTATAGCGGCCGCCAGCGGTTAAGCGCAAATCGTCGCGCAGATTCCACGTTACCTGTGCAAAGGCTGCCCAAATTTCGCCGTCCTGATTAAACGTGCGACCAGTTGATGAGTTAGGTGCAGCTGGTGCCAGCGCTGCTGCTGTTGGAATACCTGCGAGCACGGTGTAAAGCAGCGTGTCGCTAGGGAGAGCGATCTGATCCTTGTAGGTCAGATTGTTTGACTGGAAAAACAAACCGCCAATATAGTCAAAGGTGTTGCCAAGCTCAGAGGTAAAACGGAACTCTTGGCTAAATTGGTTGTACTCTTCTTGACGGGCAGCATCAAAAATTGACGCACCAGTAAAATCACAGTCGCACAATTCATCAAAATTGTAATCAACATAGGCGGTTGTTGAACTTACCTGAAGGCCATCAAGCTGCCAGTCCACGGTTAACGTTGAGTTGTTGACTTCGTTATTGCTGAAATGACCATTGTTATCGGCAACATAGTTCAACGTGCCGTCAACAGGCGTGTTCGGCAGGCCGAAGTTTGCTGCACCAATTGCCTGGATGCCCGCAAGGGCGGTCAAATGATCGGGCGTACCAATGCTGTTGTAAACTTCCATATTACGGCCGATGGTATCAAAGGTCGCGCGAGATGTTTTCAATGTCGCGGAGACAGCGTCGTTGATGTCCCAACGCACAGAAAGACGCACAACGTCTTCTTTTTCCTGCTGCTCATCTTCACCTGAAACGGTATTTTTGATGTAACCATCCATGTCGCGGGTCAGCACAGCTAAACGCGCACTTACGGATTCAGTCACTGGGCCTGACAACACAACACGCAAATCTTCCTCGCCTGCCTCCGGCTCTTAGAGTGCAGTGACAGAGCCTTCAAACTCATCGGTTGGTTTTGCTGTGATCTGGCTTACCGCACCGGCAATACTGTTCTTACCGAATAAAATGCCTTGTGGGCCGCGCAATACTTCAACGCGCTCCATATCAATCATTGGAATTCTAGCCAACTGGTCGCGACCATAGAAAACACCGTCGTTGTACATGCCCACTGATTGCTCGAAGCCCGGGTTAATGCCAGAACTGATACCGCGAATAGTCACTGTGGTTGAAATGCCCGTTTCGTTGATGCTGAAGTTAGGGATCATTTCTGACAGTCCCTGTAGGTCAACAATACCTGCATCAGATATTTTTTCCGCCGTTAGCGCGGCCACTGACACTGGAACGTCTTGTAGAGACTGGGCGCGCTGCTGTGCGGTCACGATCACTTCTTCGAGTACTGCTGCGTTAAGTGCGCCGGCAGCGCTCGCGATAGCGAGTGCCAGCATGGATTTAGAAAGTTGTTTTTTCATGGTATTTCCCCTCAGGTTAAGATCGTGGACTAACTTCTTTTTATATAGTACAAATGCGGCGAGCGTGTTGGGCAGCTCACCACCTATACAACAGTTTTATGGATAATTTAGGCGCAAAAATAACCGATAAATCGGTTATTTTTTAAGAGTGCGCAGTAGTACTCAAAGCGTAATGAAATCGTCTGCCGTCATGGCGCGCGCATAGTTCTCATTGCGCTGTAGACTTGTCAGGTGCGAATGGCTACGTGGGAGAATTTGCGTTGCATAAAACGCCGCAGTCGCTATTTTCTGATGATAGAAACGCTCGTCGGAGCCATCGTCGAGGCGCTTTTGAGCCGCAGCGGCAAGTTTGACCAGCAGCCAGTACCCCACTGCAGTGCCAAAAAGCATCATAAAGTGATAGGCGGTGGCCTGCGACTCATCACTGTGCGCAAGAACATGCTGCAGCGCCGCGCGGCACTCCGCAATCGAGCCATCTAAGCTCTTGCGCAATTGCGCGACCTGTCCTGAGGCAGAACGCAGACTATCACTCGTGGCTTGCATCTGGTCGATTAGGCCTTGCACACCCTGCCCGCCGTCGCGCAGACATTTGCGTCCAATAAAGTCGAGAGCTTGAATACCATTAGTGCCCTCATAGATGGGCAGAATTCGCGCGTCGCGCATATGTTGCGCAGCTCCCGTCTCTTCAATAAAGCCCATACCACCATGCACCTGAACACCCAGCGATGTTGTTTCCATAGAGACTTCTGTACACCAACCCTTGACCAAAGGCGTCATCACCTCAACCAACAGCGCATTCTCAGCGCGGACGTTAGAATCGGTGTGATGGGTGCTGCGATCTTCCGCGGCAATGGTATAAAAAGACATCGCGCGACCCGCTTCTGTGAGCGCGCGCATCTGCATTAGCATGCGCTTGACGTCGGGGTGATGAATAATCGGTGCACGGCCTTCAACCCCAGACACTCGCCCCTGAACGCGGTCGCGAGCATAGCCAACCGCTTGCTGATAAGCGCGCTCGCCCACTGCTACACCCTGGTGACCCACCGACAAGCGAGCGTTGTTCATCATCGAAAACATGCACTGCAAACCTTTGTTTTCTTCGCCGACGAGGTAGCCTACAGCACCCCCGTTGTCGCCAAACGCAATGGTACAGGTCGGGCTAGAGTGAATGCCGAGCTTGTGCTCAACACCCACAGGCTTCACATCGTTGCGCTCGCCGAGGGAGCCATCCCTGTTAACTAAGAACTTGGGCACTAAAAACAGTGAAATCCCCTGATTGCCTTCGGGGGCATCAGGCCGACGTGCCAGCACGAGGTGAATAATATTTTCAGCGCAGGCGTGATCGCCCCACGTGATATAGATTTTCTGACCGCTGATTAAATAGTGATCACCATTGAAAACGGCCTTCGTCTTCACGGCAGAGAGGTCACTGCCGGCTTGAGGTTCGGTCAAATTCATGGTGCCTGACCAAACGCCAGAAATTAGCTTTTCAAGGTAAACCGCTTTTTGCTCGTCTGTGCCGTACAACCCTAGCGCGTGCACGACGCCGCGCGTCAACATGGGCAGCAGGCTAAATCCAACATTGGCCGACTGCAGCATCTCTTGTACGGCTAAATCAACCACGCTGGGGAAGCCTGCACCACCATACTGACTGTCACCATTAAGGCAACACCAGCCGGCATCGACCATCTGTTGATAGATTGCATCGAGCCCAGGCGTGGTGATCACTTCACCGTCTTTTAAAAAGGCTGGCTTCTTGTCTCCTTGGGGATTGGTGGGTGCTACCACTTCTTCGAAGAACTTGGCCGCTTCGGGCAATACTGCCTCGACGAGATCGACACCCGCCTCTTCAAAGCCGGGCATTTTGCAGTGCTCAGCGTACTGAATAATTTCTTCAAAAATGAACGACAATTCCTTTTGGGGCACTTTATAAACACTCACAACCATTCTCCTAGAGTTGACCTAATTTAGGATCGCAATTTAGGAGCAATGGCAGCGCACTGTAAACCCCTTTAAATGACCATATGGTCTATGCAGGTTTAACGGTCGGTCATGGCGGGGGTTGGCGCAAATACGCGCAAGAAAGGTCTCAAGGAGCGTTAATGGACTAAGCGCGCTTTATTCTGCTGCGGGAGATTGTGACTGGTAGCTCAACAATGACAACAATAGAGCCGCCACCCAGGGGCACGTCAGGCGCAGCTCATTGACACTTGCCCAGCACACAAAATGTTGAACAGTTAGGATGATTAAGCTTTACCGAACCAGCCGCTTTGGCCAAGGTATCGCCCAGAGTAAATTGTTGATCGTAGGCTAACAAAGGGCAGGCCATGACATCAGGGCGGCTAGCACCTTTGCGCTTAAGCACCTTGCGCGATGAAGCGCACATCAGGCTGGAGGGATCCACATCGAGCTTTTCCCAGCAGGCACTGGTGACTTCAGGGACAGATTCACCCGCGCCCATCTCAGGAAGGAGAACCAAACGCTCCTCATCAAAGGCTGGCGTTGGAATACGGTGGTGTTTAAACAACGCGTCAAAGCCTTGGCGCAAACTCGCCTCATCTTCACCCCAACAGGTGCGTCCGGCGACATCAACATTAAAGCCCTGCTCCGATAGCCAACAGAGCCCATCGAGCATTGGCTGCCACGACTTGGCGCCCCGCTCTGCTTCAAACAGCGCCTTCTGGTAGTGATCAACAGAGACGCGCACGGTCAAACGTTCGCCATAAAACGCCTGCAGCTGTAACAATCCGGCCTGTCGCTTCATCATCGGGCCCATGGCGTTGGTTAACACCATCAACTTAAACCCACGACGCAGAATAACCGCCATTATTGCAATAATATCGGGGTTCAAAAAAGGCTCACCCCCGGTCAGGCCAATAAACTGGGTACCGAGAGCTTGGTTTTGGATCTCGTCCAGAAAGACCTGTACCTCAGTGAGGGTTAAATACTCAAGACTGTCGTTGGTAGGAGAGGATTCGATGTAACAGTTGCGACAGGAAAGGTTGCACAGAGACCCTGTGTTAAACCACAGCGCGCGCAACTGGACGAGACTGACACTGGCCCGCGGCGACCCGTCTGCAGTGACATTGGGGTCGGAAAATTTAACCTGTTGAGTATCCATACTCGAACCCTCGGTGGGGAGTAGTTTAAAGCCTGTGCTCTGGCCCTAAGCATAGGCAATAAACCGACAGGTGCAACGTTTCCACATCGGCAACCTTCAGATGAAAGGTTGTCACTTAATCCAGATAAACCGGCTGGGGATCGGGGCGAGTCACCGTATACGCCCAGTAGATAGCGACAAATTGCAGCGCCAGACGAACATAGAGCGCGACCACGGGAATATCAGGAAACAACTGCGGATTAAGCGCCATATGGATATTTGCGGGGTACACCGCAATCAACAACGCCACTAATCCCAAGCCGGCCAGCGACCGCAGGCGAGGAATTAAAACCCCAATGCCCGCCATAATTTCGCAGACACCGCTGATATACACCAGCTCAAGGTGCGCTGGAATCCACGGCGGCATAATCCCAACGTAGAAAGCGGCATTGGTGAAATGGGTAATACCGGCATAGGTAAAAAACAGACTCAGTGCAAACAGGAAGAACACTTTAATATTGCTCGCCGGCAACTGCAGAAACCCGCCTCGGGGGCGCTTGTTATGAGATTGGTTCACACTATTCCCCTCTTCAGGTCGTTAAAGAACTGACGTTGAGCCATATTTTTCGATCAGCTCCCGCGCCATTTTGCTCTGCTCGGTCAATGCATCAAAACTGGCGCACTGCCCATTGTTCCATGCGTTGTAGCGCTCAATATCACGATCACCAATATTGACCAGCGTGTCCCAGACCATCAAACACTTCTCCTCGCGCTGTGCATGGGAGTCTGCAGCTACCTTGGCCAGCAAGCTGTCGAGGGTGTCACTTTCACGATCAGGTCGCAGAAAAGCATCTTTGTCTAAGTGGATATACGCTTTGTCTGCGCTGGTGAATCGCTGCCAGGCGAAAGGTAGAGACTTGTCTGGCGTTGCGCTGGCGGCAAAATCGCCCCACGCATTCTGCACCGTGCGCTGCATCTGATCGCGGGCTTCTCCCTCGGGGTAGATATAGGACGTAATCGGCCCGTACTTAAAGTCACCGGTCACAAAGGAAATGTCCGTTCCGTGTGCTGCGCCTAGGATGTTTGGAAAGTCGATAAAGAACGATTTTTCTTGATCATCCCAATCAAAGCGATAGGCGTAAAGCTGCTGGTAACCGGCATTCTCAAGAGCGGTAAGTGGCACGTCCACACCCCGCACTTTCCACGCGTGGGAACGGGTTCTCACCCAAAACTGGTACAACTCGGGGTTCTTAATTGTCACCTTCGGCGGCAGCAACTTGGTAAACGGATAGCTGGTTGCCATAAAGTAGCGATGCAACCCCAACCACAGCGTCACCTCATCTTTGTTTGCGCCCGACATCACCGGTACGTTTTTCGCGTACTCTGGATTCCCCAGCGCCGCTTCGAGCCCTTCAAGGGGAACCACCACGCCATCTGCAGTGGTTAAGGGTGTGAAGTCAGCGTCGGAGGTCTCTGCGTAAAGCGCTATAAACTGCCGCGCATCAGCGCCCTTCAGAATGCCGTAGAGCACCTCTGGCGCGAGTGTATCCTGCCCAGCCGCCTGCTCTTGCGCCAGTAAATCGTTGGTTACCTGCCACGAACCGCGCGTCACAAAGCGATCTGCACCCTCCCGATTGTAGGCATCTTCGAGGGTGCTACTGGCCGTGTAGCCCGATTGAGCAATCGCTTTATGAAAGAGCCCCTTCGCCAGCGGCGATGCCAGTAACGTATAGACATTATGACCACCCGCCGACTCACCAAAAATCGTAACATTTTCAGCATCGCCACCGAACTGGGCGATATTGTCACGCACCCAGCTCAACCCCTGAATAAGGTCTAAGGTACCAAAGTTCGCCGCTTTATCGGCGCCCTCTTGCAGCCCTTGAATCGCTGGGTGACTGAACCAACCCAGCGCACCGAGGCGATAATTAAGCGCCACAACGACAACCTTTTTCCCAGCCACCAGCGTGCTGAAATCGTAATAGTCTTTGAGGCCGGTTTTGTTACCGCCACCATGAATCCAAACCATCACAGGGTAGTTTTTTCCGGCAAAATCGTGCGGCGCTCGGATATCCAGATAGAGGCAATCTTCAGCGCCAACAATACCCTCACCTTCGGCACCACCATAATTGCTCGCCGGCTGCACACAGGCCGTACTCTCTTTCTCGGCAATCGCTGCCTCAGGCGTTAGCAAGGGCCGCGGCGCACGCCAGCGAAGGTCGCCTAGCGGCGGCTGGGCGTAGGGGATATCAAACCAACCAACCACATCCAGCGCGGCACTCTCTTTAGCGGCACTCTCTTTAGCCGCAGCCCCTTTCTGACTGCTATTTGCGCGGCCCTGAGTGACGCCACTGGTGGTTGCGATCTTGTAGGCACTGTTCTGCGCAGAGGTCTGTTCTGAGTCAGAATGTTGGCAAGAGGCGAGCGCAAACGTTAGGGCGATAAAGAGAATTGGCTTCATGTTGAGAGTCTTTTATTGTTTTTATTGTTTTTATTGTTTTTATATTTTTTATTTTTCTGGCAGCCATTGCCACTCTGCGCAGTTCTCTACGGTCAGTCAGAATTACGCAGCACCCAGTCTAGTAGATCAGCCGGAGAATAGAAACTGCCCTACCGAGAGGGACAACACCGCAGCTATTGTTCAGACTCTTCCACCGACTCTGCTGAGAACTGTAACTCAGCCAGCCGCGCATACAGCGGGCTCGACTTAAGCAGTTGTTGATGGGAGCCCTCCGCTACCTTCCTGCCGTGATCAAGCACCACAATTTGATCGGCGTGCAAAATGGTCGCCAAACGGTGCGCGATAATCACGGTGGTGCGGCCTTTCATCAGCTTTTCCAGCGCCAACTGCACTTTGTATTCACTCTCTGCATCGAGTGCACTAGTCGCTTCATCGAGCAATAAAATACGCGGATCTTTCAGCAATGCCCGCGCAATCGCAATACGCTGCCGCTGCCCACCGGACAAGCGCACACCTTGCTCACCCAGATCGCTATGATAACCGTTCGGTAATCGAGAAATAAAATCATCCGCATGGGCGGCTTTTGCAGCCGCGAACACTTGCTCGTCCGTCGCGTCGGCACGGCCGTAGCGAATGTTGTACATGACATCGCCGGTAAAGAGCGTCGGCTGTTGCTGCACGACCGCTATTTGACTGCGCAACGCGCTGGGGCAGAGTTGCCGAATATCAACACCGCCAAAATAGATCTCACCCTGCTGCGGATCGTAAAAACGCTGCACTAAATCGAACAACGTCGATTTACCGGCACCAGAAGGCCCAACCAAAGCCAGCACCTTGTCTTCCGCAATGGTTAGTGAAAACTCACTGAGTGCTGGCTGATCAGGCCGTGACGGATAACAAAAGGTCAGGTTCCTAAGCTCTAATGTCGGCGCTAGAGCGCTGACATCCGTCGACGCATCGGGTGCCACAATAATGTCGCTCTCTGCGTGCAGCAGCTCCATCAACCGCTCAGATGCACCCACAGCCCGCTGCAACTCGCCGTAGACTTCCGACAGCGCACCGACGCCGGTCGCCATTAAAATCGCATAAAAAATAAATGCGCCAAGATCACCGCCCGTCATTCGGCCATTAATCACATCGCTACCGCCAATCCACAGCATTCCAGAAAGCGCACCGAACACCAGCAAAATAACCACCGCCATTAGCACAGCGCGCTGCGCCACACGTTTGCGCGCAATGGCAAAAGCGCGTTCAACTTCAGCGCCAAATGCGCCTTTCTCTTGCGTCTCGCGGGTAAAGCTTTGCACCGTTTTAATGTGCTGAATAATTTCACCCGCATAGCTGCCCACATCGGCGATAGAGTCCTGACTATCCCGCGACAGCTTCCGCACTCGGCGGCCGAAAATCAAAATCGGCATTAATACCAGTGGCACCGCCAAAAGAATCATCAGCGACAACTTGAAATTGGTGATCAATAGCATGATCAATGCACCGCTAAAACTGATGCTGCTGCGCAGGGCAATGGATACCGACGAGCCAATAATAGATTGCAGCAATGTCGTGTCGGAGGTGAGCCGCGACATAATGTCGCCACTGCGATTGGTCTCAAAAAATGCAGGGTGCAGACCAACAATATGATCAAACACGGCCTTGCGAATATCCGCAGTCACTCGTTCGCCCAGCCATGAGATAAGGTAAAAGCGCACATAAGTGCCCAGCGCCATCAGAATCGACGCCACCACAATAAACAAGATGGCACGATTCAGCTGCGTCAGCGACTGCTCGACAAAGCCCTGATCGATAACCATTCGCAAACCCTGCCCAATCGACAGCGTGATACTGGCCGTGAAGATCAGGGCGGCAAGGAAAACCCACACTTGGGTTTTATAGGGCTTAAAGAACTGCAGCAAAGAGAGTAAGACAGAGAGCTTTTTTGGTGGAGTATTTTCAAGCGGAGTATTCACGGACACAAAGTCACCGGTAAGGTTTTAGTACACTTTAAATTAAAAAAAGAAAGGCCCGCTCAAAGATGCAGGCCAAACCGACAAATCACATCACATCACACAGAAATCTCTGACGCGATTATCCTTCCAGCGCGACATAGACATCTTGAACATCGTCATGGGCATCAATCGCCGCGAGGAACGCCTCAACATCCTCGAGTGCCTCGCCTTCCAACTTAACCGGATTTTTCGGGCGATAACCAATTTTGGCAGACTCAACCTGATAGCCAAACTCCGGCAGTGCCCGACAAACCAGATCGAGATCCGTGGTCTCCGTGATAAATAGCGTGGTGATTTCGCTGTCGCCGTTCTCATCCTGCGACTCACTCACCTCAACGTCCTGAGCACCTGCCTCGATTGCCGCTAATTCAGCATCGGCATCAGCCTCTGTCGCTCGCGCTTCAATCAGGCCGACATGATCAAAATCCCACGTCACAGAGCCTGCTGAGCCTAGCTGGCCAGCGCGAAACAACACGCGAATTTCAGACACAGTTCGATTAATATTGTCAGTCAAACACTCGACAATAATCGCCACATTGTGCGGAGCAAAGCCTTCGTAAACGAGCTTCTCATAGTGCACAGCACCATCCAGCAAACCCGCCCCTTTTTTAATTGCGCGCTCCAGCGTCTCGCGCGGCATCGAGGCCTTTTTTGCCTGCTCTACAGCCAATCGCAAGCGCGAATTGGTATCTGGGTCAGCACCATTACGCGCCGCAACCATAATTTCTTTAGTCAATTTACCAAACACGCGACCTTTTAGATTCGCCGCCACTTCTTTGTGTTTTACCTTCCACTGAGCGCCCATAAATACCTTCTTTTGCCCTTTATTTCACTTAAATGAACGTGCGCAACGCACTGTCTCCATTGTACTGTAATGCTGCATCGCTGACTGTGGGGAATTATGCCCAGCTAGATAACTTATGCAAGGTGGCGCGACTTAACGATCACCCTTCAGGAAAAAGAAACCTCGCTCAGCGCGCAAGACTGGAACGAATATTGCTTTCCCATGGCCATCATGCATTAATTGTCGTAATGCTGACACTTTATAAAAAAACCGTGAGTGCGAGATAACAAAATGAGTGATCTATCCATTAGCCCAAACGCCGGTGATGTAGCCCGAAAAATGGCGCCGCCTCAAATGGGTAACGTCCAGCAGAACAAAGATATCCAAAATGCGCAAGCCGAGCGCAACAGTGCCAACAGCGTTGAACAGGATTTGATTAACGCGAAGATCAAGAAAGTTGACACCCAGGATGCTGAAGTTAAAGACAAACGCAGCCGCGACGAAACCATGAATGTCAGCTTGATGAATGAGCTGCAGCAAGAGCTGGATCAGGTCGATAACGAGCCCGAAAAATTACAGATCGACCTGCGCGAGCGCCTGAAAGAAATCGCCGCCGAGACCGTCGTCAGCGCGCGGCGCGGTGGCATTATTATTGATGTAGAAATTTAATCGTAGGCTGCTGGCGCCAAATCCACGGCTCTCGCCTCTCAATTGTCGCCACTTGGACGCACACTCAAGATCACCCTCAATACAACTCGTTGTCCGTCAGAGGAACCTCTAGCGCATTCGACGCGCCTTTCGGCGGACCACCGACCATCTCATCGTAGGCACTGGTATGGCGCAAAACCGTCTTTTCAGGCGCCAAAGAACGTAGCTCTTTTTGCAGTTCGACAAGGCTTCGCGCCTTTAGCAATTTGCCATTGTTGTCGGTGATGTAGTGCTCTTCACCCTCGACAATAGCCGACACTTGATAGAGGCTTAAATCGACCGAATGGTAAATCAATTTTTCTATCACAAAGTATTTTTGCAGTTTGTTCAGTGAAATCGTCATATCACGCCCTCTTCAACGCCTCGCTAGATGCTTGTACTAGATGCTTACCTTAGATAGTAGCATGGGGCAAAAACAAATTGCGCGAAACGGTTTAAAACAGCCGCGCAAGCAGTTACCCTGCTTCCCCCGAACGCGCCGGTCTGCATTATTGAACGTCATCGGTAACAAACCAACGAATAATAAACGACCGTATAAAAGAGTCACCGACACAGGATTAACTATGAATTTTTTGGCAAACCCGCTGGTACTCGCTCTTTTAATCCCTGCGTTGGCGACAGCAGAAGACTCGGTTGTATTAATGGATAATGATGGAAAAACCGTTCGCGAATCAACGGCATCGCCAATGATGGAGACTGTGATCGTCACCGGTCGCCGCAACGATCAACAAGCCCGCACCCTAATCGGTGCCGTGGGTCAGCTCGCAGCGGACGATTTAACCCGAGTTGGCCACGCCCATATCAGCGAGGCCACCGCTCGACTCCCCGGCGTTTGGTTGAGCCGCGGCAATGGTCAAGAACTCCTCCCCTCCGTGCGCTCGCCTGTTTTTACCGGCGCTGGAAGCTGCGCAGAGATACTCGTAACAGAAGACAGCTTACCGATACGCCCCACCGGCATGTGCAACGTCAATCAGCTGTTTGAAATAAATACCGAACAAGCCGCAGGCCTCGAAGTCTGGCGCGGCCCCGGTACGGTATTTTACGGCTCAAATGCCATGCACGGTGTGATAAACAGTCTCTCTGCTGACATTGATCGCAACGCGCTCTCAGTTGAGACGGGCAGCCACGACTACCGCAGAGTAAAGTTAGGCTGGCAGCAAGAACAGGGTTCGCAGCGCTGGCAGGTGGCCGCAAATGGTGTCAGAGATGGCGGGTTTAAAGACCAATCGGGCTTTGATCAACAGAAAGTCACGGTCAAACATACATGGACTGGCGATACCTTGACCGCCAAAACCCATTTAAGCGTCGTGAATCTCAATCAAGAAACCGCAGGTTACGTGCGCGGTGACGACGCCTATAAAGACCCTGCAATCTGGAAAACCAATCCCAATCCAGAAGCCTATCGCGACGCTCAAGCCCTGCGCCTGTCAACACAACTTAGCGGAACCACACCAACTGCCGCAGAGTGGCAAATAACACCCTATTTGCGCCACAGCGACATGGTTTTTTTACAGCACTTTCTGCCAGGACAACCTCTGGAAGAAAACGGTCAAACCAGTGCTGGCGTGCAATCGAGCTATAAAACAAGTCTAAACGCGTCCACCACTATTTGGCTCGGCAGTGATATTGAATGGGCCAGCATGTGGGTAAAAGAGTTTCAAGCCAATACGCTCGGCTCGCCTAATAATGTTCGTTTTCAAGGCCAACATTACGACTTTGATGTCGATAGCCAGCAGATAGCGCTGTTTGCCAACGCCGAGTGGCAGGCCAATGATCGCCTAAGCGTTGAAACAGGGCTGCGCTTCGAATACCTGCAGTACGACTACCGCAACAATATGCTCTCAGGCACCTCGCGAGATGACGGCAGCGCCTGCGCCTCAGCCACCGGCAGCTGTCGCTACTATCGCCCACAAGACCGCACCGACAGCACCAGCAATACCAACATTCACGCAGGCCTCGACTATCGCTTGAGTGAACAGTTATCAGCCTATGTGCGCGTCGCCAGCGCCTATCGCGCACCACAAATTAACGAGCTTTATCGCCTACAACTCGAGCAAAATATCGACGCCATTGACGCGGAAAAACTGCGCAGCAGTGAAGCAGGCTTGCGCTTCCAGCAAGAAAACCTCAGCGCCGAAGTGAACGTCTACACCCTGCAAAAAGAACAGGTGATTGTGAGCGACTCCTCGGGCTATATAGTCAACGACGGCGAGACGCACCACCGCGGTGTTGAGTGGCAACTGCGCTACGCACTGGATGCCAAATGGCAGATCGCCACCGCGGGGGCATGGTCAAAACACCAATATGCTCATACCAGTTTATTAAATGGCTTAAATATTAATGGCAATATTATCGACACTGCACCGCAATCTCAGGGAAGTGCCCATGTGCTCTTTCAACCCTCAGACAGCGCCAGTGCCGAGCTGGAGTGGCTCTATCTGGGCCGCTATTTTATGGACTCAGAAAATGATCACGAGTACCCCGGCCATCAAGTCCTCAATCTAACCCTACAAAAAAGCTATCGTCTGTGGGAGCTGCGCCTGCGCGCAACCAATCTTACCGACAAGCGCATTGCCGACCGTGCAGATTATGCCTTCGGCAGTTATCGCTACTTTGTCGGCGAAGGTCGTGGATTTGTCGCTGAGGTAAAGCGTTTCTTTTAAACCTTGGGGCGGACATAAATTGCCCGCGCAAGACAAACAGCGGGCGATATCCATGCTAAAATTGTCCGCCTACCCCTGTTCACTTAAGCCCGATCACGCGCCATGCTAAGACTCAATGAAATCAAACTGCCACTGAACCATAGCGATGACGACTTGCGCCTTGCCATCCTTCAAAAGCTGGGTATAGGTACAGAGGATCTCTTGGACTTCAGCGTCTACAAACGCAGTCACGATGCCCGCAAAAAAAGTGCTATTTTACTGATCTATCAACTCGACGTTACGCTGACCAAGGCCACGGACGCACGCCTACTGGCGCAGCTGCCCGCGCTTTCCCAAGTCGGCCCAAGCCCGGACACCAGCTACAACTTTGTCGCGCAGGCAGACGCGACCTTTCCCGCCGGAGAGCAACAGCGCCCGATTATTATTGGTTTTGGTCCCTGTGGAATTTTAGCCGCACTTGTGCTTGCCCAGATGGGTTTAAAGCCGATTGTCGTCGAGCGCGGACAAGACGTTCGCAAGCGCACTCAACAAACGTGGGGCTTTTGGCGCAAACGGAAACTCAACACCGAATCCAATGTGCAGTTTGGTGAAGGTGGTGCCGGCACCTTTTCCGATGGCAAACTCTGGAGTCAAGTCAAAGACCGCCGCCATTTGGGACGCAAAGTTTTAAATGAGTTTGTTATTGCAGGGGCACCCGAAGAAATTCTCGTCGAGAGCAGACCCCACATTGGCACATTCAAGCTTGTTGGCATGGTTGAAAATATGCGTGCAGAAATCGTCCGCCTCGGCGGCGAAATCCGCTTTGAACAAAAAGTTGAAGGCGTTTTGCGAGAGACCAGCCCAGACGGCCACGGCCAAATTACCGGTATTAAACTCAGTACGGGTGAAATATTACACAGCCGACACATTGTTCTCGCCATCGGTCACAGCGCCCGCGACACGTTTGAGATGCTACTCGATCATGGCGTCTATATTGAAGCCAAACCCTTTTCTATCGGCTTTCGTATTGAACACCCACAATCCGCGATCGATCGCGCACGCTTCGGCGACCAAGCGGGACATCCGGCACTGGGTGCCGCGGAATACAAACTTGTCCATCACTGCAAAAATGGCCGCAGTGTCTACAGTTTTTGTATGTGCCCCGGCGGCACCGTCGTTGCAGCCACCTCCGAAGAAGGCCGTGTAGTCACTAATGGCATGTCCCAATATTCGCGCAATGAACGCAACGCAAACGCCGCAATTGTGGTGGGAATTTCCCCCGAAGAAGACTTTCCCGGGCATCCCCTCGCAGGCATCGATCTGCAGCGGCAACTGGAAAGCCTTGCCTACCAGCTTGGCGGCGAAAATTACAACGCTCCAGCACAGCTGGTGGGTGATTTTTTGCGCAATCGCCCCTCTACCGAACTCGCCAGTGTTATCCCCTCCTATCAACCCGGCGTAACCTTAGGCGATTTATCCAAGGCACTGCCTGCCTTTGCTATCGATGCTATCCGCGAGGCCATTCCGCAATTCGACAAACAGGTGAAAGGTTACGCCATGGCCGACGCCATCATGACCGGCGTAGAAACCCGCACATCGGCACCCGTATCTATTAAGCGCAATGAGTTTTATCAGAGCGTTAACACAAAAGGACTCTACCCTGCAGGTGAAGGTGCGGGCTATGCCGGCGGAATTCTCTCTGCGGGCATCGACGGTATAAAAGTTGCTGAAGCATTGGCATTAGATCTCCTAAAACAACCATTGGCACCATCACTCAAGCGTCCTTTAGAACAATAAAAACGCTGCACTGAATGGCATGTTGCGTGGCTTGCCAAACAGTTCTTAGCAGACAGTTCCTAACAGACAGTTGAGAACAGGCATTTTGGGGTCGATTGGCATCATGAAGGTTCTGAAATATACTCCTAGACTAGATCCAATCGATATTCACCCGAGAACAAGACTATGAAAAACATATCGAAGTCCATAGACGCCTGCGCAGCTTATTACGGTGATCAGTCTGCCGACATGAAACAGTATTTGTTAGACGGCCAGGCAAGAGCGCTCGCACTGCCGAACAGAGGCCCGATTCGTTTAACCGCGAGTGGTGATATTCACCCTGAAATATTAGCGGCCTACTCAACCTACGGTTTTTACATTTTTGAAAATGCGCTCAGCCCTGAAGAAGTCAACGATCTTCAGAACGACTTACAACTGATGCGTGATAATTTTCCAACCGAAATGGGTGCAGAGCTGGATGCAAAAGGACGACCAGCACTCGGCTCCGACCGAGGCGGTTTAACCTTGCAGTGGGCAAAACCACTGTCGGATCCATTGGGCGGCACGGCACTGTTTAACGGCCGCCATCAAGTTAAATTATTTGAGCCTACCGCTCATGCCGACGCACCAAAGGCAACACCGCTCTACTTAGGTGGTTCACTGCAGTACTCTGACGCCTGCCTGCGAACATATGCGCATCCTCAATTACTGACAATGGCTGCGGCGATCAATGGAGAAGATTTTGTACCCTTTCACGAAGGCTTATTTATTAAGGATGCAGGACTTGGAGCCGCAGTCTCATGGCACCAGGATGGCGATACCCACTGGGATAATCCAGACTTCCACGAGAATATTCACGGCTTCAATTTTATGGGCCAAATCTTTGGTAGCACCGCTGTAAATGGCGTCTGGGTAGTGCCGGGAAGTCACAAAGAGGGACGTATTAACATTGCCGAGCTGATAGCCACTATCGGAACAGAGCGGCTGCCCGACGCAGTGCCGATCATCTGTAACCCCGGTGATGTGGTGATCAATAACCGTCAGCTGGTGCACGGCTCATTTGCCAACACGGGCCTCGAAACGCGAGTGACTGCCAACTTTGGTTTCCACCCTCGCGCATCAGTACTCAATGTGCGTGGCGCTGGCCTGCATGCCGAAGCCGCCGTGTTCGACGAAGCCTTTATCAAGCACCGCGCTCGACTCATTGGCATTGCCATAGCCGCGCGACAGCAACGATTCCCTGATGAGACGCCCTTCAACTATGCGCCAATCAGAGATGCTGACGACACACCAGTGTGGAACGAGACCGTCAAGGCATCGCTCAAGAACTATCATTTGATGGATTTGAGCATATAGCAGAGACTGGTTGATCCACGGTTACCGCAACGCCGTACTCACGCTGAATGATTAACTGCAAAAAACTCCGAGAAGACATTATGGCAAAAAATACCGCGGCCCTACTCCCTTATGGGACCACCTCAAGCGCGCCGGCGATAACATTGCCCGACACCGATCTTTTTAAATCAGAGCGCGGCTCTTTAACTAAAAATTATTTTGATGCAGCGATTGAGTCTCTCAATAAAGAATACAACTCCCTTAAGCAACTCGCTGAAATCAATCAAATGGCTTACGGCGCTGCCTATAATTTTGTCCCCCGTGTAGGTCAAACCTACTACCTCTATCGCACCTCCGACCAACAATATCTTCTTAGCATGATCCAAGACTGGAATAAGTATGAATTTGTAGTGGCACTGGAGTACTCGGCAGACAGTGTTTGGAAGCCTTTGAGTCTTTAGGCTTTAGACTATTCACATGACCGATTCCATGCTTTGAACGTCGTTAGTCAGCACAACATAAAATCTTTTGGAATCTACGAGGTATATTTGACCTTCCCCCGCTCTAACTAATATAATCGATGGTGATAAAAATAATAAAAACGAGGACGCAGGATGAATATTAAGCATAAATACAAGATTAATTTTATCACAGCGATATTAGTTCTTTCAGGGAATGTCGCAGCTCAAAACCCGATCGAAGCTTGCCAAACTACCCCAAGTTCGATGACCTCCAACATTCAATCTTGGAATGATATTGCCGCCAACGGGAAAAGTATTATTGAACAAATTGATGAGCTTGCGTCAAACGTAAATGGAATTTTAAAAATTGAAGCAGATTTAAAAAAAATGGATGGAGATTTGAAGAATTCCAAAAAAGTTTTTGACATGTTTATCCCTGTTGTAACACCAGTTTCATCTGTCAAAAACGTTTTTAAATTAGCGTCAAACACGCTAGGAACAATAAGATCAAATGGCGTTTCGCCCGCGAAGGATACAGCCACCAAAATTGCAACAGAATCTGGGATTCGCGAACTTCAAAGACAGCTAGATGAAAATGTTAAACCCCAAATTCAAGAAACGATTCGAATTGCAGAGCAAAATGCGGCGGAATTGACAGAAAAATTATCTTTATTAGAAACCACCTGTAGCGTCATCGCAGCAGCCAGTTGTGCAGTGAATCAACCCCTAGATGAAATTTCCAATGCCACTAAACCGGCACCCTCAGTCGTAAACTCAGCAACAACGGCTCAAAACGAATACCTCAACCTTGGCCAACAGCTTAATTCAAGTCTGAAAAAAGCCAATAACACCCTTGCTTTTACAGATGATTTCTCCAAACAAATCAAAGACATTCAAGGACCACTCAAAGATATCACCGGTGGTGTCAACAAGCTTGGTGGTATTATGGAACAGAAAATTAAAATCAAGGCGGGACCCTTTAATGAGTCATTTAAATTAAAGACCGCTTTCAAAGAAGCAGGCAAAATAGTCAAAAAACTGAAGAAAATCCCTGGCGTTAAACAGGCAGAAAAAATAGTTAATGAACCTATTGAGGCCGTTATGAATGAGGTCACCAAACCAATCGAAAAATCGTTGAAACCACTAACCAAAGGTTTGAAACTTCCTTCAGTTGATTTCAACGCCCTTAATATTGGCTCAGTCCCTAATTTTGATCCAAATGGTTTACCCAACCCTGCTGACATAACCTCTCCGCTGCAGCCACTTCTGACTGCATGCGCGCCATGATGAAGCACTAAGAATGGACCAGTGGCTCGCTCAACGATCAAAGAGCGAGCCACTAGTTCCGTTATTTTAACGCGAACACGCTGCAACCCACTTCTGCCTTACTCATAAATGCGTAAGAAACGCCTCAATATGTTCGATTTCCAAATCTTTTGGGTGTTGCTTGCTGTAAAAGTAGATGTACTGTAATCCCCCCGAAAAATAATCGTAGTTTTAAGTAGAGACTTTTATGATGTTAATCAGAGGAGTTATCTATGAAGAAATCACGATTCACCGACAGCCAGATTCTGTCGATCTTGAAGCAGCATGAGGCGGGTGTTCCGGTCACCGACTTGGCGCGCGAGCACAGTGTAAGCACGGCGCTGATTTATCAGTGGCGTTCCAAATACGGCGGTATGGATGCTGCGTTGATGAAGCGCTTGAAAGAGCTGGAGGCTGAAAACTCCCGCCTGAAGAAGATGTACGCTGAAGAACGGATTAAGGCAGAGCTTCGCCAGGAGGCGCTTGAGGGAAAGCTGTAAAGCCATCCTGCCGTAAAGCGATAGCGAAAAAAGTCGTTGAGCGGGATGGCATCAGCATTCGGTTAGCATGCACGACCTTCGGGATCAGTGAGACCTGCTATCGTTACGAAACCAAGTTATCCAGCGAGAACCAGCAGATCGCGGATTGGTTGCTGCGCCTCACTACAACACACAAGCGCTGGGGATTTGGCCTGTGCTTCCTGTACCTGCGCAATGTGAAAGGATTTGGTTGGAACCATAAACGGGTCTACCGTATCTACCGGGAACTGGAGCTGAACCTGCGTATCAAGCCCAAGCGCCGCATACACAGGGATTACCCCGGCGAACTGGATGTGCCGATAGCGCCCAATCAGGTGTGGTCGATGGATTTTATGTCGGATCAGCTCGCCAGCGGCAAAACCTTCCGCACCTTCAATGTGATGGATGATTACAACCGGGAAGGTTTGGGCATAGAGGTAGATACCTCACTACCCTCTGCGAGGGTTGTCCGTGCGTTAGAGCAGATCATCGAATGGCGTGGCAAGCCTGCCGCGCTACGTTGTGACAACGGCCCGGAGTATCTAAGCCAGACACTGGTTGGCTGGGCTAACGAACACCGGATTGCTTTGTTGTACATCCAACCGGGAAAGCCAACGCAGAATGCCTATATCGAACGCTTTAACCGCACTGTGCGACACGAATGGTTGGACATGCACCAGTTTAACAGTATTGCTCACGCTCAGCTTCTAGCGACACAGTGGCTTTGGCAATAAAATAACGAGCGACCTAACACGGCCATTGGCGGTGTGCCGCCAAGGCAGTTAATGGCGGCGGGTTAATCCTCTACTGAAGAGCTCGATTATTAATGGGGGGATTACATTCTACTATACGTCTACTCTGAAAAATTCCACAAAGACTTCGCCAAAGAGAAGCCCAAAAAATTACAGTAATCCCTTGATTTTATTGGTGCCCGGGGCCGGACTTGAACCGGCACGGTGTTGCCACCGAGGGATTTTAAGTCCCTTGCGTCTACCGATTTCGCCACCCGGGCAGGGTCTGGTGCGGAGGCTGGTGAAGCCTTTTGGCCACTGTTGAGTATGGGCCGATGGAACAGACGTCTTTAAAACATAAGTCTTTAAAACATACGTCAGTCAAACTTGGAGGCGCGGGTCGGAATCGAACCGACGATGGCGGAGTTGCAGTCCACAGCATTACCACTTTGCTACCGCGCCTTTTAAAACCTTCTCTTTCCCCTGTTCCCGCAAGACACTTTTACCTTACGGTGCAAGGAGGCGGTATTCTAGGGAATATCCCGCAGAAATCAACTACTTAATGGTCTGGCCTACGACTTGTTATCTGTGGCGCTGAGTTGTGGCCACGCCGCTCTGAGATAATGCACCATCGACCAAAGGGTCAACCCCGCCGCGAAATAAATCGCTACATAGCCAAGCTGAGTAAACAGTTGATCTTCAGGTCGCGCGGCCAACAGTAGCGCAATAGCGGACATCTGGACCCATGTTTTTACCTTGCCAATCATGGCAACCGCAACAGTCCCGCTGTAGCCTCGCTCGGCCATCCACTCACGCAGTGCTGAAATAATGATTTCCCGCCCGATAATCACCACAGCGGGCAGTGCAAACCAGGGCGTTGAATATTGCTCAAGCAGCATAACCATGGCCGCAACAACAATGAGTTTATCGGCTACAGGGTCAAGAAAAGCGCCAAAGGGCGTTACTTGGTTGTATTTGCGTGCAACGTATCCATCCACCCAATCGGTAGCTGCCGCCAGCCCAAAAATCGCTGCAGCCAGCAAGTTGTGCCATTCCCACGATGTGTAATACACGGCGATAAACACAGGGATAAGTGCTATACGCATCAGGGTCAGTATGTTGGGTAAATTCCACATGGATGATCTTCTATTTCAAAGGGTTGCACGCGTCCGGCGCCACTCGGGGACGTTACTCATTGTACACTGCGCTGTAAATAGCATCAGCAACCTTTTTGCTTATATTTGGCACTTTCATCAAATCTGCGACGCTGGCTTTCTGCACTTCCCGAATACCGCCAAAGTGCTTGAGTAGATCGCGGCGGCGCGTCGGCCCTACGCCAGGAATCCCTTCGAGGGGCGACGAACTGCGCTTTTTGTCGCGGCGCTGCTTGTGGCCGGTGATGGCAAAACGGTGTGCTTCATCTCTGATCTGCTGTATCAGATGCAGCGCTGCTTGCTGCGGGCGACCAATAATTCGATTGTTCTGGTCGGCGATAATAAGGGTTTCAAAGCCAGGCTTGCGGGTTGTTCCCTTCGCCACGCCCAAGATCATGACGCCGCTTACACCGAGATCGTTTAATACATGTTTTGCGACGCCAATTTGACCTTTGCCGCCATCAATCAGCAGAATATCCGGCAGTTTGCCTTCACCGTTCATAAGCCGCGTGTAGCGGCGTCGAATGGCCTGCTCCATGGCGGCGTAGTCATCCCCTGCTGTGATATTGTCGATATTAAAGCGCCGATAGTCGCTTTTTAGCGCGCCATTTCTGTCGAATACCACGCATGACGCCACCACAGCCTCGCCACTGCTGTGGCTGATATCAAAACACTCTAGGCGCTCAGGGGTGCTCTCAAGCTCTAGAGTTTGGCGCAGTGACTCAAAGCGCTGCTCTTGCGTCTGTTTTGAGGCGAGTTTACCCGCTAAGTTTTGTTCTGCGGTGCGCTGCGCCAGTTCGAGCCACTTTGCGCGAAATCCTCTCACCGAGTGACGTATTTCGATGCTTCGCTGCACCTGCAGCTTAATCGCTTCCGTCAGCGCCTGTGCACTGGCGATTTCGGTGTTGAGCAATATTTCTTTGGGTAAATCAGGCCGGCCGCTGCCATCGAGATAGAGCAAAGGCAGAAAATCGTCGAGCAATTCGCCGCAATCTTCTGCCAGCGGTGCTTTGGGATAAAAGCTGCGACTGCCCAGTATGCGTCCCTGACGGATATAAAGCATGTGAACGCAGGCCTGACCGTTACTAATAGCGGCTGCAATAACGTCAATGGTGCCACGCCCTTTCTCAATGACCTGCTGAGTTTGAATTTGCCGCAGCGCCGCAATTTTGTCCCGAGCCTCTGCGGCCTCTTCGAAATCTAATCGACTGGCTGAAGCCTCCATATCGTGCTCGAGCTGCTTCATGATTTTGCTGCTCTTACCGTCGAGGTAGAGCCGTGTAAGCTCGACATCCGCGCTGTAATCTTCGGCGCTGATGAGGTTCACGCAAGGCGCTGTGCACCGTTTGATCTGATACTGCAAGCAAGGCCGTGAGCGGTTCTTGAAAAAACTGTCTTCGCACTGCCGCACCTTGAAGGTTTTTTGCAGAAAGCTCATGCTCTCTCGAACCGCGTAGGAGTTCGGAAATGGCCCAAAATAACTACCTTTGGCTTTTTTTGCGCCGCGATGGAAAGACAGCCGCGGCCACTCGTCCTGATCGGACAGAAAAATGTAGGGATAGGTTTTATCGTCCCGCATTAAAATATTGTATGGCGGGTGATATTGCTTGATCAGGTTGTGCTCGAGAATCAGCGCTTCAGTTTCAGTCTCGGTGACCGTCACATCGATCTGCTCAATACGTTTGACCAAGGCCACCGTCTTTGGCGTTAAACCGGTTTTGCGGAAGTAACTCGATAGACGATTCTTTAAGTTTTTCGCCTTTCCCACATACAATATGTCACCGGCATCATCAAACATCTGGTAAATGCCGGGACGCTTGGTGAGAGATTTGAGGAAAGTTTTGGGATCGAAAGCCATAGGCGATTGTAACGGTTTTCAAGCATAAAAGAATCCGCTCGATCAGCAACCGAGGCGCTAAAAAATATGCTTTATCAGCGCATCAATTTGCTCTGCACTGTTGCACAGATGCGGCGATAGTCGAATCCCCTTGGCTCGGCTGTCAACGTGAATCTGCTGCTCATGGAGAGCGCTTAACACGGACGCCTGACGACCAGAAAATTGCAGTATCACGGTGCCGCTGCGCTGGGCCGCTGATCTTGGCGAGACTAACTCGCCCCCGTTCGTCGCCTGAATAATTTTGTCCGACAGCCTCAAATTATGCTCACGAATGGCCTTAATGCCGATCTGGTTAATAAATTTCAAACTGTTGGCAGCCACAACAAAGGGGTACACCGAGGGGGTTCCGCCCCAAAACTTCAACGCATCGGGCGCGTAGGCAAAGTGGTGAATATCGAATTCGAATGGGTTCTCATGGGAAAACCAACCAACCGTTTTTGGCTGACAGCGCTCCACTACGCTGGGAGCAACCCACATAAATGCCGCGCCGGGGCCGCCGCCAATCCATTTGACACAGGATCCAACCACAAAGTCTGCAGACCACTGGCACAAATCAATCGGCAGAATACCCGCGGACTGAGCGACGTCGATCAGCGACAAAATACCTTTATCGCGGCTGAGCTGCGTAATTTCCGTGACAGGCAATTGGCGGCCATTGTTTGATTGCACATGGGTGACCAGCACCAACCCAATATCAGGGGACATGTGACGCGCCCACACAGTCAAATCCGTCGTATCCTCTGCGGCGGGAATAAATTTAAGTGGCAAGTCGGTTTTCTGCAGGGCGAAAGCGATTGACGGGAAATCCTCTTCGCTGAGCAGAATCGTCGTCTTTTGGGTGGGTAGTGACAATGAGATGACAATCTTAGAGACAGCGCTGGAGAGGCTGCTCTGCGGGCAAAAATAGTCCATGTCCCCATTAAATAACTGGGCGAGTTCGCCGCGAAACACATTAATTTCCTGCAACCAGTGTTGCCAGATATCTGCATTGCCCGCCTGCCACGGGTGCCAGAATGCCTCTGCTGCACGCTGTTCCGCATCGCGAAGCGGCAGGCCCACCGAGTGACTGAGCAGGTAGGTGCCCTGCTGTTGCACAAATCGATCGCCCATCATGACAAACAGTCCTTGAGTCGCTGAATATCGGTGTAACGGGTTCTAAATTCGCCTCCCACATCAGCGGCGCAGCGCATATCACACAGTTTTTTCAGCCCCTTGAGCAGCACCGGTAACGGTGGGCCGCTCGCAGTCAACCCCGCCGCGTGCGTCAACTCTCCGGATGCTGCCGGTTTTTCAATAAACTTACTGACCAATTGTTCATGATGCTGACGCGCCGTCTGCCCATGGGCTTCACAAACTTGTAGAAACAGACGCAGGTTCAATTCAAACCATGGCTCTTTAGTCAAACCCTGCTGCAAGGCCTCAACAAAGCTATTAAGCAAACTTTTGCGCCTCATGGCATCGCGAAGTACTAGCTGATCATCGGGACGCATAAAGAGAAACTTATCGACCAGCAATTGCGAATAGTACGGATCGTCCGCCTCACACAATCCCAGCAACAGATCGATCACATTAATGCCCGCAAAGTCGCCCGCATTTGCCCCTCTGTACTCATGCAACCCCACGCGATGGGGCCGATAATAGGGCCTCACACAGTAAAAAAACCGGTCAGTATCAAGCGAGTCAAAGAGTATCTGGTTATATCTGACAACGTCTTCAAGTGCTGTTTTGGCAGTGAGCAACAGATCATAGGTGACCGGATGCGATATCCCCAGCGGCAGTGCTTGCCGCAGGGCCTCTGAAGCTCGAATAAACGCGAACACGCTGCGGGTGTTGTAATCGATAAAGATTTTTTCATCATCGAGATTGGTGAAGGTTTTGTACACCCCATTCACAGCGAGATTGTGAGTTTCCAAGTGACTGGAAGCAAACCGAGGAATAACCCCCAGAGACGCGCCAAGCTGCATGGCCAGCGCAGATGCTTCATGGAGAGGCGATCGCGTCTCGCGCGCGGGATCGGTAATATCGTGGCGACGACAGGCCGCCATGTAAAAGCCAACGTTGCCAAGCAGATCAAACCCGCGATCAAAGCCCTCGTCAGTGTTGCCCTCTCGGAGCAATGTGCTCACCAGCGCCGTCCCCTCAGCCACTAATTGCTGTTTCAATACGTCACAAGAAGCACTGTCGGATAATTTGCCGGGGAGTTTGTCGGGATGGGAAAAGTAGATTTCTTCCAGTGCTGTATTTATCTGCCGAAAATCGGTGCGAATCCAGTGATCGAGTGCCTGCGCGTTGTCGGTCATAAAGTCTACTGCCTGCGATTGGCTCGCTATTTTTCTGAGAATCAAATAGTAGCAAAAAGAACTGAGCGGTTTCGGCTAAACATTAACCAAAAAAAGATTAATTGAAGTAAGATAATGGCTCTTTTGTCACAATTATTGGCCGATTATGTCATCAATGGAAAATAACTTAGATAGCATCGATATCAAAATCCTCACAGCGTTGCAGCAAAATGCGCGCATCAGCAACGCAGAGCTGTCAGCCCGAGTCAATCTCTCACAAACTCCCTGTTTGCGACGACTGCGAAAGCTTGAACAACGTGGATTGATCGAACAGTACAGCGTGCGTCTCAATCACGGCATGTTAGGTCTTGGCGTATCGGCTTTTGTGTTTATTAAGCTCAACAAAAATACCACCAGCAATGCCTCGTCGTTCGAGTCTGCGATGGTCGACTTTAGTGAAGTATTAGAGTGCTGTGTTCTCGCTGGCGTGCACGATTATGCGCTGCGGGTAGTGACCAAAAATCTGCAAACTTTCGAGTCGTTTCTCAAAGACAAACTCGCAAATGTGGAACAGG
Source organism: SAR92 bacterium BACL16 MAG-120619-bin48 (assembly GCA_001438605.1). Lineage (GTDB taxonomy): Bacteria > Pseudomonadota > Gammaproteobacteria > Pseudomonadales > Porticoccaceae > HTCC2207. The sequence continues at coordinate 50,508 of LIDE01000008.1, forward strand.
TAGAGTCAATAGAATCGACCATTATTCTCAATCAGACCATGACCCACCGCTCACCGAACCTGCAAAACAATTAGTGGCTAGGCACTCGATGACTCGACATGGCGTAAATCAAGATCAGCAAGCACCGGGCTAGCCATTACCTTGACATAGTGGTCCCAACTGTATGGCCACACAATCGCATCACCGTCAGCATCGAGATACCAGCTCTGGCAGCCGCTGGCCCATGTACTGCCCTTCAACCCGTCGCGAATAAATTGTTGATAGCGGTCCACGGCCTCTTGTTGTGGCGCAACCGTGTCGAAATCGCCCAGCATCCAAGCATCGATCAACTGCATAATGTAGTCTCCTTGCACTTCCGACATGGCGATAACCGAGAAATTAGCAATCGGAGTGTGGGGACCTAACATTAAGAAAAAGTTGGGATAATCTTTTAGCAGTACTGAGTGATAGGCTTCAATTTTATCTTTCCACGCCTCGTCGATCGCAACATTGTTGTCCCCAACCAGTGCCATCGGGCGCATATAGCTGAGCGCCTTAAAGCCCGTCGACAGCACCAGCACGTCGCATTGATGCAGAGTGCCGTCGTTCATTAACAGACCATCCGGGGTCACCTCCGCAATGCCATCGCGAACCAGGTGAGCGTTGCCCTGCTGCATGGCTGTGTAAAAGGTGGTGTTTACAATCACGCGTTTGCAGCCCACCTGAAAATCCGGCGTTAACTGATCGCGCAAGTCTTTATCTTTGACACTAAAACGCAAATTCAAACGCACCAACTTGTCGAGTAGCCAAGCGCGAATTGGAGCGCCCGCCAAGGCTTTGTTGAAGAAGTCTCGTATCAGTAAAGTGCTTGCCCAACGATAGAGGCGCTGCATCAGCACTGAATGTTTTAGCAGAAAACGCTCCCAGGCCATAATGCTGCGATCAGGAATCCGCACAATCCATTGCGGCGTGCGCATAAAGACAGAGACCTGCGCCCCTGTTTTGACCAGCTCAGGAATAAATTGCGCAGCGGTCGAACCGTTGCCAATCACCCCTACTGATACCGATGGATCAAATGTCACATCGTGGTTCCATCGCGCTGTATGAAAAACTTTACCTTTAAACGACGCCAATCCCTTTATGTCCGGATAGGCAGGGTGGTGCAAAATCCCAGTGGCACAAAAGACAAAATCGGCCTGGTACTGACGCCCGGCACTGGTACTGATCAACCACTGTCCGTTATTAAACTCACTGGCGGTGACCTCTTCATTGCAGTGAATCAATGGTTCCAAGTTATAGCGCTGCACCATCGCTTCAAAATAACCCTGAATCTCACTGCCTCCCGCATAGTAGCGACTCCAGTCGGGATTCATCGCAAAGGAATAGGTGTACATATGCGCCGGCACATCACAGGCAACTCCGGGATAGGTGTTTTCACGCCAGGTGCCACCAATACGGCCCGCTTTTTCCAGAACGACAATATCCTGAATGCCTTTTTCGCGGCATTTAATAGCCATTAAAATACCGGTCATCCCAGCCCCGATAATGACTATTTTGGGGTGTCGCAGAGAATTACTCATTAGATTGCCTTTGGGACATGAAGCGCTGCTCGCATAACTATCTGTCTATATTGAATGTTTTTTACGTGCTCTTTTTAGATATGACACGCTATCACCTCACACTAACCGACTGTGATCCTTCTGACAATCAGTAATCTGACGCAAACTAAAAGATGCGCCTTCGACCTCCTATGTTGAGGGGCGCACTCTATTTTGAGGGGCGCACTGCGCGAAAAAAGTGTGTAAAATCACCGCCATTGCGCGCACGGTCAACTGTAAGCCACGGCGCACCATTACCGATGATTACCCATGCTTGATAGAAAATTCTGTGTCGCACCCATGCTCGATTGGACAGATCGTCACTGTCGCTACTTTCTGCGCCTGATCAGCAGCAACGCAGTGTTGTACACCGAGATGGTCACCACCGGCGCAATTATCTATGGCGATGCCAAGCACCATCTGCACATGGACCCCTTTGAGCATCCAGTTGCCCTACAGTTGGGTGGTAGCGACCCGAAAGATCTCGCACTTGCCTGTAAGATGGCCACCGATTACGCCTACGCAGAAATTAACCTCAATTGCGGCTGCCCCAGCGATCGTGTGCAAAATGGCATGTTCGGCGCCATCATGATGAAAGATGCAAAAACCACTGCCGCCTGTGTCTCAGCCATGCGCAACGCGGTAGATTTACCGATCACGGTAAAGCACCGCATTGGTGTTGACGATCACGACTCCTACGCGTTCTTAACCGATTTTGTCGGCACAGTCGCAGAGGCAGGCTGCGACGTATTTTTAGTCCATGCCCGCAAAGCTTGGCTGCAGGGACTCAGCCCAAAACAGAATCGCGAAATTCCCGAATTAAACTACGCGCACGTTTACCAGTTAAAAAAAGATTTTCCGCATCTCGAGATTATTATAAACGGCGGTGTCACAACCCTTGCGCAATGTCAGGAGCATCTTCACAATCTCGATGGCGTTATGATTGGCCGTGAGGCATACAGTAATCCATACTTGCTGGCAAATGTGGATCAGCAACTGTATAAAAGCAGCAATCCCGTCAAAACCCGCGAACAGATCGCTGAAGAATTTTTGATTTATGTGGAAAAAGAATTAACCAAAGGCACAAAGCTGAGCGCCATGACGAGACATATTTTGGGCTTATTTCACGGCATGCCGGGGGCCCGCCTGTTCCGGCGGCACATTAGTGAAAACGCCTTTAAACCCTCAGCGACGATTGATATATTAAAAAATGCGTTAGAAAAAACCACCGGAGTAATCAGTTGATGACCAATAGCAAAAGTAAACTCGCACAGCTCAAAGAGATGACAACGGTGGTCGCCGACACCGGCGATTTTGACGCAATCAAACAGTACTCCCCGCAAGATGCCACGACCAACCCTTCACTGCTGCTTAAAGCCGCCCAGATGCCTGCCTACCGCAGCTTAGTGGATTCAGTGGTAGCGTCGTCACTCAACGGTAGACTCTCCTCCAGCGAGCAACTATCAGACTGTATGGACAGATTATCTGTCGCCTTTGGCTTAAAAATTCTCGAGCAGATACCAGGCCGTGTATCCACAGAAGTAGATGCAAGACTCTCTTTCGACGCCCCCCGCTCCATTGAAAAAGCCCGTCATTTAATTCGTCTTTACGAGCAAGCAGGTATCGGTGCAGATCGTGTTTTAATCAAAATGGCGTCAACATGGGAAGGTATTCGTGCCGCAGAGCAGTTGGAGAAAGAAGGTATTAATTGCAATCTGACACTGCTATTTAATTTTACACAAGCGGCAGCCGCAGCGGATGCTGGGGCGTTTCTAATTTCACCCTTTGTGGGTCGCATACTTGACTGGTATAAAATTTCCACAGGCCTCACCGAGTATGAACCGGCGGATGATCCAGGTGTGCAGTCCGTCACGCGCATCTACAACTACTACAAACAAAACGGTTACAAAACAGTGGTTATGGGTGCAAGCTTTAGAAATACCGATGAAATTACCGAACTTGCCGGTTGCGATCGACTCACTATTAGCCCGCAACTTTTGCAGGCCCTTGACGACGATTTCGGACAACTTGAGCGCAAACTGAGCCCGTCAGATACTGGATCGCGTATTCACTACACCCTTGGTAGTGAGAGTAAATTCCGTTTTGAACTGAATGCTGATGCGATGGCGACAGAAAAACTCGCTGAAGGTATCCGTGGTTTTGTGAGCGATCAAATTAAACTCGAAACTTGGCTTAAAGATCTCACCTAATGATTGAAAAAATAAAAGCATTTTTCGCAAAAAATATTATCGACTCGTCACGCTCTGCCGTGAACAGCGAGGAGCTTGCTGCGGCTGCGCTACTGATTGAAGTCATGCTAATTGACGGCAATTTAAGCGAAGATGAACTTGCCTCAATCAGCGGAACGCTAGAGACTTTACTGCACGTAAGTCGCGAAGATGTCGATGAACTGTTTTTGCTGGCCCGTGATGAGGTGGCCGATGCGACCTCGCTCTATCAATTCACCCGGGAGATAAATACGCATTTCGATCACGCCAAGAAAATGGCTCTAATGGTTGCGATGTGGCGCGTTGCGCTGGCAGACGGTCATTTGGATAAGCAGGAAGAAGGGATTATTCGACGCGTGGCCGATCTGTTGCACTTGCGCCACAGTGAGTTTATTCAATGCAAATTAGCGGCCAGAGACGGCGCTTAAGAATCTGATTCTAACGCGCGAATCAGATCGGTAAATTCAGCACTATTTTCTGGGTTTAAGCGCACCAAAATTCTATGCGCTTCGAGTACCTGCTGGCGAATTTCGTCAACGTCGGCGTTGACGGGGTCAATACTGTGTAGCTTGGCGTTAAGATTTGGAATCTCTTGGAAAATATCGAAAATTTCATCAAAACCCATGCAGTCTAGTGTTCTGAGAATACTTGGATTTTGGCAAAAAACCTGGACATGAACACCGTACTCTTTGCGACAGTGAAGGCCCAGTTTAGCGGTCAACCCGAGTGTAGTGCTGTCTAACCCATCGGCCTCAAGCATGTCGATAACCACTTTTTTAACATCGCTGCTGCCAAAAATCCTGTCCATGTAACGATTTAGCGAGCCACACAATGTTACTCGAACATCGCCAACAAACTTCAGAAGGTAGTCACCCTCCTCGTCTGACACCAAAATTTTGCCCGCCGACATATTATCCACCTTTACTCAGTAGTAGGACCGAAATGTCGTCCTCTAGGTCTTCAATATAATCGACAAACAGCGCTTTCTTTAAATCTTCAATACTCTCCGAGTTCGAGGCGAGATAGTTGAGAAGTGTCTGTTCTTTATCAGCAATTTCTTTATCGGGGATCAGCTCAAAAACGCCGTCTGACAAAATAATTAAGGAAAACTTTTCGGGCAGTTGGATTTCTTCGATCGTCCAACTCGCTTTTTCGAATATTCCTGCGGGTTTGCCCTTGCCGGGCAGATAGCGGGCGCGGCCCTCTTCAACCAAAATCGGCCCCGGTTGCTGTGCTCCAACCACATACCGCAGTGTATTACTCACAGTATCCAACGACCCGGCCACGATGGTGAGATGCTTGCCGAGACCGGTGGCCAAAAGTTGGTTGTTTACATGCTCAATCAAACCCTCTGGCGCTAGCGCGAGAGCGTCGTAGTCTTTCTCAAGCTCATGGCGGCGGATCACGCGGCCAATCATAAATCGCAGCAACACAGTGACAAAGGCTGAGGATGCACCATGACCGGAGACATCGGCAAAGTAAAACAGTAGGTAGCGTCCGAGAACAAAATTGTATCCGACAAAATCGCCACTTAAATACAGTGAAGGAGTAATCGAGTGAGAAATTTCGTAGTCGCCGAAGACGAGCGGACTTTCTGGCATTAAGCTTTTTTGAACTTCTAGACCTGCCATTTGGTCTTGTTTGAGAAGGCGCAAACTCTCTTGCAGCTCTTGATTAGCGGTTTCTAAATCGTGCTGGTAGGCCCTTTCCTGCAGCCGCGACTCAGCCAATTCATCGATGCGCACGAGGGTATTTTTTAACTCGGAGGATTTAGCCTCAGGAAAAACAACATCGGCAACACCGAGTCGAAAATAATTGGCGACCTGAGCAATATGCTCATCTGACAGAGCCACGATCACCAAATACTGTTCCGCCAAGCGTTTCAGCGCCTGTCGTTGCTCTGCTGTTTCGATAATCGTTTCTTGAGACCAAATAACCAGTGGTTGAATGAGCGCATCAGAGCATGAGCTGTCGACGACGGCAATATTTTCTGCGGTCGTCACAACAACACCGAGAGCCTCAAGGCTGCTGCTTAAACGCTGCACACTAGGCTCATTACCCCTAAGGAGAAATATACCGCCCGACGGTGTTTTCATTGCTAATCCGGCTTTTGCTCGTTATGGATAGGCATTGGCTGCTGGCCTGCCGTTATTATCATTCAAAGTGACCGGACGGCGTCGGCAGACCACAATCAATAATCTTCAAAATCGCCAAAATCATCTTCTATTGCACCATCATTGACAAGGTAACGATTTCGTTGCAAGTACACATCGCGGACAAAAAGATACTTGTCACCCGAAATAATCTCGTCGTACTCCAACAAGCTCGCACGCGTGGCCAATAAATCCAGAGCCCTCGCAGAATTGCGAGCCGATACATCATCAACATAGGACAGCGGACTGGTCAAACTGTCTACAAACTTACTCGGCGCATCCCGCAAAGTAGATGGGCCAATCAAGGGTAACATTAGATAAGGCCCCTCGCCTACACCCCAAACGGCTAGGGTCTGACCAAAGTCTTCACCTTCATTTTTCTCGATTCCGGCGCGCGCTGCAACATCAAACAACCCAGCAACACCAATGGTGGTGTTGATCAAAAAACGGCTGCTGTCCAGACCAGCTTGCTTAAACTTACCCTGCAACACGTCATTGACGACATTGCCAATCTCACCAAGATTGCTGAAAAAATTATCGACACCACGCTCTAAGGGGTCGGGGATAACCTTGGTGTAAGTGACAGCAACGGGGCGCAACACATAGTGGTCGAGGCGTTCGTTGACATAGAACACTTTGCGATTGATCCCTTCGAGCTTATCGGCCTCTTCAGCTTGGGCAGACAATGCTGTCACGTTCGCCAACGCCGCTAAAACTGCAGTGGTGGCAATCCATCGCGCATGTATCAAAAATTTCGAAATCATCATGGAGAGCTCGTCTCTTGGTGGCAATTGGGTGCATTTTACTGCTCAAATACCGCAGCGTACACAGGCAATTGCTATACGGAGCGCGAAATTAACGGAAACCACAGATAATCTCTTTGCCCTGTAATTGAGTCAAAATATCTCGTCCAAATGCAAGTATGGCCGAGAGATCAGCGTAGCCCATTTCGCCAGCCAACTGCACAAGGGCCTGATGACCAGTAACCTCGCCCTGACCTATGATCTCAAGCAATCGTGCAGTGCTTGCATTGGTTTCTATAAAACCCACCTTCATGCTGCGATCGCGATAGACAATGAGGTGGGTTATCGCTTGCTGTTCTGCACTCGGCTGATACTCGATGCCAATACGCTGAACTTGATAGTTATAGCACAGCGGCCATGCCAGTGGAGAGACAACGGGACAGTCATCCAAAACATCGCCCTGCTGGCGCACCTGAGGCAACTCTAGCGTTGATATATCGAGCGCCAATTCAACCCATTCGTAGTGCGCCAGTTCCAGCAAAAAGGCGGGGTCATGGGGCTGTGGGCTGCGCTCGTGTTCCAGGTAGTGCAAAAACTCTGCTGAGCTGTCGAGAAAATAGGGACTTTGACTTTGATGGCGATGCATAAAGTCCCGCACCAGCGCCGTCCAGTGATCCGCGGCAGTGATCGATTTTAAAATCGGAAACCCGTTGGCTATAAAGCCTTGCAGGTTGTTAAAAAACAGATTTCGATAGATAGCGAGACGACGATCTTCGATGTCCACGGGCGCAGGATGGCACTGGGGATTGCGAATATGCGCGGCAAATTCATACTGCGCGCGCTGAAATAATAAGCCATCAGTGGTCTTTGGCTCAGATGTCACAACGCGCACTCTTCGCGATACTCAGCCTGTTTCTGATGGCGAGCCTGATATTCGCGGACTTGCTGAACTTCGCGCAACAGCTCGTGAACGGGCGGTATATTAAAATCCCGCTCGAGTAAGGTTGGAAAAACACCAAACTGCTCATAGGCGGCGTCGAGTAAAGACCAAACCGGATCGATTACATCAGCACCATGGGTGTCAATGCGGAGATCGTCGGCTTCGTCGTAGTGACCTGCGATATGTCCGTAGGCTATGCGTTCGCCGGGCAGCGCCGCTAAGAACTGCTGCGGATCGTACCCATGATTAATACTGTTGACGTAAATATTGTTAACGTCGAGCAGAAGGTGGCAGTCCGCTTTCTTCAAGACTGCATTGGTGAACTCAAGCTCGGACATTTCTTGCTGGGGCGCGGCATAGTAAGAGACGTTTTCCATGGCTATGCGATGGCCCAAAAAGTCTTGCACCTGACCGATACGCTCCGCGACATAACCAACTGCTTGTGCGGTGAAAGGAATTGGCATGAGGTCATACAAATGACCCGTATCGCTGCAATAGCTGAGATGTTCGCTGTAACAGCGGATATTGTGTTCAGTCATAAAGGCTTTGATTGCCCGCAGCAAATCCCAATCAAGGGGTGCCGGTGACCCTATCGATAGGGAGAGCCCATGTATGACAAAGGGGAATTTTTCGCTGTACTCTTTTAACGCGGCGCCATAGCGGCCGCCAATATTAATCCAGTTTTCGGGTGCTACCTCCATAAACTGGATTTCCTCGGTCGAGACGGAAGAAAGCGGGCCACAAAGTGCCCGCCTAAGTCCTAATCCAGCTCCCTGAACAGGGTAACTTTTTTTCATGCTTTAAGTGTGTACGTGATCAGGCTGCGCCGCCACATTTACCTTCGCTGCACTTGCCATCACCACACTAGCCTTCTATTTTGGGTTTATCCATGCCTTCGCCGCACTTACCTTCGCCACACTTACCTTCGCCTTTGGCTTTGTCCA
>LIDE01000009.1 GCA_001438605.1 SAR92 bacterium BACL16 MAG-120619-bin48
GTAACCACACCGCTGCCAGACTCGTCACAATAAATCGGCGAAAAATCGGTGATTTCAGTGGGTGCAATAACAACGCCACCGGCATGTTTGCCACAGTTGCGCGATACGCCCTCGAGCTGCAGCGCCATGCTCCAGATTTCGGCGGCTTCATCGTCTTGAGCCAAAAAGTCTTTCAGCGTTTCTTCCTGTTCGACGGCCTTTTCCAGCGTCATACCGACTTCAAAGGGGATTAGCTTGGATAGTTTATCGGCCAGACCGTAGGACTTTCCCTGCACGCGCGCAACATCACGAACAACGGCTTTCGCTGCCATCGTTCCGAAGGTCACAATTTGCGACACCGCATTGCGCCCGTATTGCTCGGCCACATAGGCAATCACTCGGTCGCGCCCTTCCATACAGAAGTCGATATCGAAGTCTGGCATCGACACGCGCTCAGGATTCAGAAAGCGCTCAAAGAGCAGGTCGTATTCGAGGGGATCAAGATCGGTGATTTTTAGCGCGTAAGCAACCAGTGAGCCGGCACCCGAGCCGCGGCCGGGGCCCACTGGGATAAGATTGCTCTTGGCCCAGCGAATAAAGTCCATAACAATCAGGAAATACCCAGGGAAGCCCATCTGGATAATAATACCCAACTCAAACGCCAGCCGTTCTGAGTAGCGCTTTTGCACCTCTGGAAAGTCCGCCGCACTGGTGTCGTAGAGCACTTCAAGACGCTCTTGCAGCCCTTTCTCTGACTCTAAGGTGAAGAACTGATCCACGGTCATACCCTCGGGAATCGGGTAGTCTGGCAGAAAATATTCGCCTAAACGCAGCTCGAGAGAGCAGCGCACGGCAATTTCAACGCTATTTTGTAGGGCTTCAGGGATATCGGCAAAAAGCTCAGCCATCTCTTCTGCACTGCGCAGATACTGCTGCTCAGAGTAGCGCCGCTCGCGCCGTGGATCGTCCAACGCGCGCCCTTCGTGAATACAAACGCGCGCTTCATGAGCTTCAAATTCATTTGCAGCGATAAACCGCACATCGTTGGTTGCCACCACTGGGCACTGATACTTGGCCGCCAGCTCAACTGCGGCGTGAAGGTAGTCTTCCTCCTCGGCGCGCCCCGTGCGTTGGAGTTCCAGATAAAAACGATCCCCAAAAAGCTGCATAAATTCGCCGAGAATGCGCTCGGCATCGGCAGTGCGGCCAGAGACCAGAGCAACTCCAATCTCACCGCCGCGCCCCCCAGACAGAGCGATAAGACCGTCACTGACGTCCGCCAGCCACGAACGCTTGATGTAGGGCACGCCTTGGCGCTGGCCCTCCTGATAGGCGCGGGAAATAAGTTTGGTTAGATTGCTGTAACCAGCCTGATCTTTGACCAGCAAGACCAGCTGCGTGGGACTGCCCTCACCCGACTCGTCCAAAACCAGCAGATCGGCACCAAGAATTGGCTTGACGCCAGCGGCCTGGGCGGCCTTGTAGAACTTTACCGCGCCAAAAAAATTATTAAAGTCGGTGAGCGCTACCGCGGGCATCGCCAGATCCGCGATTTTTTTAACCAGCGGCTTTATACGCACCAGTCCGTCGACTAACGAATACTCGGAATGCAGTCTCAAATGGACAAAGGTGGGTGTGTTTATCGCCATTAGCCTTTCGTTAATAAATGTTTCGCATCAACACCGTAGTGGACAAAACTGTCCGCCATTAGGTCAAAAACAGTGCCCTCAAAGTCAGGGATTGACGCATCGGACTCAGCAATCGGATCGACACGATCGCCCCAGCGAATAATACCCGCACCACAGGTTAACCCTGCGCCAAACGTGGCCGTAAGAATGGTCATGCCAGGCTTCACTCTACCCGCTGCCAGCGCATCACAGAGCGCTAACGGTATCGAGGCCGCCGACGTGTTGGCATACTCCTCGATCGCCACAACGACCTTTTCCATGGGGAAATCGAGGCGTTTGGCCAGGGTTTGAATAATTCTGATATTGGCTTGGTGCGGAATAAATAAATCGATATCACTCGCCGTCAAACCCTCTTTCTCGAGCACATCAACAATCGCGTCCGACATCCCCTTAACGGCACTTTTGAAAATTTCCTGCCCCTCAAAATTTAAAGAGACAAAAATATCACCCGTTAGATGCGCCGGTGACATACCCCAGTTGGGCAGATGCAAACATGCACGGCTGTCGGGCACGCAACTCATCTTTGCGCTCAACAAGCCCACACGCTGATCAGCCGCCTCGATCACAACAGCACCCGCGCCATCGCCAAACAGAAAACACGACTCACGTTTGTTCCAGTCCATGGCTAACGATATTCTCTCAGACCCAATCACCAACGCCTTCGAAATCGAACCCGCACGAATCATATCAGTTGCCGCATTTAGGCCGTAAAACCAGCTTGTACAGGCAGAGTTGAGATCAAACGCTGCGGCTTTTTTAGCACCTAGTTTATTTTTAATATAGCTTGCTGTGTTCGGACATATCTCTTCTGGCGTAGTTGAGCCCAGCACCACCAAATCGATATCATCGGCGTCCACACCGGCAGCAGCCAGAGCACGCTCAGCCGCCAACCATGCCATTTCACCCGTCGATACGTGACTGTAGTGACGTTGGCGAATACCGGAACGGGAATAAATCCACTCATCACTGGTATCCAACACCTTCGCCATATCATCGTTTGTCATTAACAGTGGCGGCGCGTATTTTCCCCAACCTGTAATCTGTGCGTATCTCACAATAATTCCCTCAACATAAGCGTTTAAGCTGTTATTTTAGTTTTTCAGCAATCTCGACGCAGAGAGGACTGCGCAAAAAGGGCTGCAACGGCCGATAAAGTCGGCTCGTAGTATAGCTATTAACGTGGGGACACTCTAATCAAAAAAGCGTGTCTTGTGTCAGAACCACTTGCTCTCTGACCGGCGCAAAAGAGCGCCGATGAATAGCCGTTGGCCCCTTGCGTGCAAGCGCCTCGAGATGCTGCGGCGTACCGTAGCCTTTGTTTGCGGCAAACCCATAGCCAGGATACGTCACATCAAAGGCTTTCATTTCAGCGTCGCGAACAACCTTTGCAAGAATCGAGGCAGCGCTTATCACCTCGACCCGTCCATCACCCTTCACAACAGCCTCACCGCGGTATTCCCACTGGGGTAAACGGTTGCCATCAACAGCGACAAAATCGGGCTGCTGAGAGAGCCCCATCACGGCCCGACGCATCGCCATTAGCGTTGCCTGCAAAATATTAAAACGATCAATTTCCTCAACGGTGGCGCGGGCAACCGACCAGCAAAGTGCGCGACCAACAATATCGAGATAGAGATTTTCACGCTGCCGACTTGATAGGACTTTCGAGTCAGCCAGCCCTTCGATACCGTGATTAGCCGGAAGAATAACCGCGGCCGTGACCACATCACCCGCCAAGGGGCCCCGCCCTACCTCATCAACGCCGGCAAGCCACTTTATACCAGCGGGTGGATGCCAAGGTTTCATGCTTGTATTAGCCGGTCGATCGCCTCAGCTGCGCGATCACCGGAGGCCAATTTTAGCTGGCTGTGTAATTCGTCGAAGCGCGGCGCAAGACGATCACGAGCCTCCGGTGCTAAAGCAGCAAGCGTTGCCTGAAAAAGATTCTCAACACTGGCATCCTGTTGAATCAATTCAGGAACTAACATCTCGCCGGCAAGCAAGTTAGGGATTGATGCATAGGGCGTCTTGATAAAAGGCTTGACCAGTTTGTAGGTCCAATCACCCAGCCGATAACTGACTACCATCGGTTTTTTCAGCAGCATCGCTTCAAGGGCCGTAGTCCCAGATGTTAGCAGCACGGCATCAGCCGCTTCCATAGCCAATAAGGATTGCTGTTCAATAAGAACGGCGGGCAAGTCCGGATAGTCAGTCAAGAGCGTTACAAGCTGCTCATGACGGGCTTTATTCGCGGCGGGAATAACAAACTGAAGTGTGGAATCTAATGCGAACAATCGTCGCGCAACTTGCAGAAATAGTCCGCCCATTAACTCAACTTCCCCACCGCGGCTTCCTGGCATAATGGCCAACAGCGGTCGGCCTGTATCGAGTCCGAGCGTCTCGCGTGCCTCGAGTGTCGCGGGACATTGCGCTATTTGACCTGCGAGAGGATGACCGACAAAAGCAACAGGAACTTGGTGTTGGCGATAAAACGCTTCTTCGAATGGCAACAACGTCAACATCAGATCAACACAGCGTTTAATTTTCTTAATCCGACCCTGACGCCACGCCCAGACGGAGGGGCTAACATAATGAACAGTTTTAATGCCTTTAGCGTGCAGCGCTTTTTCAATGCCCAGATTAAAATCGGGTGAATCGATACCAATAAACGCTCGCGGTGGCTTAGAGGTGTAGCGCTTGATAATATCTCGGCGGATACCGAGCAACTCTGGCAAGCGCTTCAAAGGTTCAACAAAGCCCATAACCGAGAGCCGATCCATCTCATGATGGGAAACAAGGCCTTCAGCGATCATTTTAGGGCCGCCGATGCCCTCAAATTGTGCATTGGGAAAACGGCGTCTTAGGGCACGGATCAGGTCCGCGCCGAGGGTGTCGCCAGAGGCTTCTCCCGCAAGCAGCGCAAACACGCAAGGCAAATCGTTGGCTACAGAGGCGTGGTCGGATTGGGCATCCATGGACTAGCGAATAATGCCGCGGGTGGAATGAGCTAGCGACGTCAAAAACATTTTAATCGCGGGATCGTCGCTAATCTCTGAAATCGATTTGATGGCCTCTTCCAGCTGCAGGCCGCGCCGATAGAGCAGCTTATAGGCCTGATTAATAAGGGCAATTTGATCTGCAGTAAAGCCTCTGCGTTTGAGACCCTCACGATTGATAGTGCGCGGTTCAGCGGGACTGCCAAACGCCGTTACGTAGGCGGGAATGTCGTGATAGACAAACGCCGCAGGGCCGACAAAACAGTGCGCGCCGATATGAACAAACTGATGGACTAATGAATAGCCTGAGAGAATAGCCCAATCTCCAACATGCACATGCCCAGAGATACTAGCGTTATTTACCATAATCACATTGTCGCCAATTACGCAGTCATGGCCGATATGAGCATAGGCCATCAATAGATTATTGTTGCCTATCACTGTCTCGCTGTTATCTTGCACCGTGCCACGATGGATGGTGACTCCCTCGCGGATGAGATTATCGTTGCCAATAATTAACTTGGTTGGCTCGCCATTGTATTTTTTATCGGGCGTGTCATCACCAATCGTCGAAAATTGGTAGATCTTGTTGCCTGAACCCATAACTGTGGGTCCTTTGATCACCACATGGGAGGCAATATTACAGCCAGCACCAATTTCAACGTCCGCGCCAATAAACGTCCACGGACCGATGGTCACGTTGTCAGCGATCTTTGCTGAGGGATCAATAATGGCGCTGGGGTGAATCACTACACTTTGTCTCTATCTTGGTATGCACACAATAGCGTCGCCTCGCAGGCGAGCTTGCCATTCACTGTCGCGCGTGTCTGAAAACGCCAGATATGGCGCTTGACTGCCAGAACCTGAGACTCAAGCATCAACTGATCGCCGGGCACTACAGGCATCTTGAAGCGCGCATTATCAACGCCAGCGAAGAGATACAGCTTGCCGTCATCAGCGGTTGTTCCGGTGGTTTTGAAGCCAAGGATACCTGACGCCTGCGCCAAGGCTTCAATCATTAATACACCGGGGAAAATTGGCGCACCGGGGAAGTGGCCATTAAACACCTCTTCGTTTCCAGTGATATTTTTGTAGGCGAGAATGCGCTCACCTTCCACCAGCTCGAGCACGCGATCCACGAGCAAAAACGGGTAGCGATGCGGAAGGATATTCATAATTTCATTGATGTTCATTGCGTTGTCCAATGGCTCTACCCTGTAATCTCGTTTCGCAGCAAAAGCTGCTGTTCTCCAATAATTCTAGACGTAAATCCCTAGCCCTTGTCCTTTTCTAGCGATTTAACGCGACCTGCTAGGTCATCTAAATGGGACATCCTAACAGCATTCTTACGCCACTCACGCGTGGGCATTAAAGGTGTGCCTGACGAATATGAGCCTGGCTCGGTAATCGACTTCGTCACCAGTGAGCGCGCTGTAATAGTTACACCATCACATAGGGTCAGGTGTCCGACCACTGCCGCATCGCCAGCGAAAATACAGTTGCGCCCCACCGTTGAGCTGCCTGCAATCGCTGAATAGGCGGCCATCGCACTATTGTCTCCAAGCACTACGTTATGGGCAATCTGCACATGGTTATCTAAGATAACGCCGTTCCCGATACAGGTATCACCCAGCGCGCCGCGATCAATCGTAGTGCAGGCACCCACTTCAACATTGTCACCAATCTGGACACCGCCAATTTGATGAATTTTCTGCCATCCTCCGGCACCGTTTGGGGCAAAACCAAACCCGTCTGCACCAATCACTGAACCGCTGTGAATACGACTGTTTCTACCAATTCTCACATCGTGGTAAATCGAGACATTGGCAGAAATATGGGCGCCCTGCCCAATCACACTGCGCGCGCCAATAAAACAGCCCGCGCCAATAGTGGACCCAGCACCAATCACTACATCAGCGTCGATCACAGCGTTCGCCGCGATAGACACGTTTTCACCCACATTTGCCGTTGCGTCAATGATCGCTGTTGGATGAATACCTGCGCTTGGCTGTGGTGATCGATCGAACCAAGCGGAAATTTTTGCGTACCCCAAATAGGGATTGGCCACGATCAGCAACGCGCCCTTGTAGTTTTTAACCGTCGCTCCAGACATCAGCACAACAGCGTGCTTTTGCGACAGGATAACTGCCTCCGCGCGGCTTTCCCCCAAGTGGGCGACATACTTCTCATTGGCCAAAAAAGCTAATTCGCCTGCTTGCGCATCCTGAAGCGTGTTTAAGGCTCGGACACGCAGGTCGGGTTCGCCGTGCAGCTCAGCATCGAGATACGCAGCAATTTCGCCCAGCGAGAAGTCTCTCTTCATAGAGTTACTTGGTCTTTTTGTTCAGACGGTCGGCAACTTTTGATGTGATGTTGCTTTCGGGGCCCGCCAGCATCACAGCGTCAGCGCGCAGAAGAATCGTTACACCCTCTTCTGCTACCACTTCTTGCAGTGCTTCCTGAGCCTTTGGGCCCAATTCCTGCATAATTTTTTGCTGTAGTTGCTGCTGTTCCGCTTGGATTTTACGAGCGGCTAACTCGGCGTCTGCTTTCGCATATTCCATTTTTTTCTGATGCTCTTGCGCCTGCTCTTGAGACCAGGTCAAACGCTTGCTTTCAGCTTCTTTGGCCAGCGCTTGCAAGTCGGCCGTGGAACTTTCATATTTCGCCTTCAATCCGACAAAATCTGCGCCAGTCTCGGCTTGCTGTAGGCGAGCCTGGGCGACGTTTGAACCGAAAATTGCTCGCGCAATATCAACCACGGCGATCTTGTCTGCTGCTACTGCAGAAAAGGACAAGGTGGCGGCCAAACTGGTTACTGCTACTAAAAAAAGTGTCTTGGAATTACGCAAAATAAAGCTCCCTACTATAATTAAAATTGATTACCCAGTGAGAATTGAAACACTTCGGTCTCATCGTTCTCATTTCCATTTAGCGGTTTGGCAATACTAAACGTAATTGGCCCAAATCCACTCAACCATGTTGCTCCTACACCTACCGAATAGCGCAACTCAGCGGCATCCGGCTTGTAACAATTCACCTGTGAATCGCCACATTTGGTGTTGAAGATATTTCCAGCATCAAAGAACAATGTCGACTGCACAGAGCGCTGATCTTTTAAGAATGGCAGAGGGAAAATCACCTCAGCGCCAAACTCTACTTGCACATTGCCACCGATCGGATCCGGCTTGTCGACATAACCTGTTGTGCAAGGTGGTGTAATTAGATTACAGGGTGTGTCGCGCGGACCCAAAGTGTTGCGTTTAAAGCCACGTACCGACCCAAAACCACCGCCGTAGAAATTCTTGAAGAACGGCATTTGCGTGGTGTCACCGTAGGATTCCCCATAGCCAAGATCAGCTCTCAGCTTAAGGCTGAAGTTGCCAAACAGACCGCGCAAATACTGCGTTGCATAGGTAGCTTTGTAATACTCCAGACCCGAGCCAGGCAATGCCACATCCAAACTAGCGCGCTGGGATGATCCACGCGTGGCAAACACACCGCGGTTTAGGGTTGACTTAATCCAGTTAATATTGGCGGTAAAGACATCGAACTGCGTGCCATTATCCCGCACAAAATCAGCAATCTCTTTGGACGCAAACGCACCGGTTTTCAAATCTAAGTTCTCGTAACCAAGGCCAAAGCCAATACGCTGAATTTCCGATACTGGATAGCTCCAGTTGACCGCCGCGCCGTAGGTGTTGGTTGAGAAACTGGCAACGTTAATACGGTCGTAATCGGTTTCACGAGCAAAAACACTGTACCCAGCACTGACGCCATCGACGGTGAAATAAGGTTCTGTATAACTGAAGTTAATTGACGATTGGTATGTGCTGCGGTTGAGACCAACACCGATTTGCTTGCCCGTGCCTAGAAAATTGTTCTCGCTTAAGTTGGCACCCAAAATAAGGCCTGTTCCTTGGGCGAAACCGACGCTCGCGCCGATGGAGCCCGATGGCTGCTCTTCAACGGTGTAGACAACATCTATTTGATCATTGGTACCAGCAACGGGGACATTTTCAACCGTTGCTTCTTTGAAGTAGCCCAAACGCTCGAGGCGGACTTTCGACATTTCAATCAAGGCGCTATTGGCAGAACCCGCTTCCATTTGACGCATCTCACGGCGCAGCACTGGGTCCGCTGTCTTGGTATTACCGCGAAACTCGATACGGCGCACATAGGCGCGCATGCCAGGCTTGATCATGTAGGTGATCTTGGCGGTCTTATCCTCTTCATTGACTTCCGGATAGCCTGCCACCTCAGCAAAGGTGTAGCCTTCATTGCCAAGCCGCTGGGTAATATATTCACTCGAGGTGGTCATCAGGGTTTGTGAGAACGTCATCCCTTCGCGCAGGATTATCATTGCTTTGACATTGTCTTCGGGAATGACCAGTTCACCGGCAAGCTCGACGTCACTGACGGTGTAGACATCGCCTTCGCTTATATTGATGGTGATATACACCGACTCTTTGTCGGGGCTAACCGAGACTTGAGTGGAGTTGATAGCAAACTGCAGGTAGCCGCGATCTAAATACCAAGATTCAAGGGTGTCGATATCACCGGACAGCTTCTCCTTAGCGTATTTGTCGTCACTGGTAATCCAAGATAACCATCCCGTGGTTTTTAATTCGAAGGTATCAAGCAACTCGTCTTCACTAAACTTGCTATTACCGACGATATTAATGTGACGGATCTTGGCGACATCGCCTTCATCGATATCAATGTTGACCGCCACCCGGTTACGCGGCAACTGCTTAACCTCGGTTTTTACTAGGGCGCCATAGCGTCCCTGAGAGACATACTGCCGCTGCAACTCTTGAGTCATCCCTTCCAAAATCACTTGACGGAAGATTTGCCCCTCGGCTAAACCATTATCCCGCAGCGCATCGAGCAGCTGATCAGTTTCAATAGCCTTGTTACCTTCAAGATTGATTTCGGTGACAGCAGGACGTTCAACCAGCGCAATCACCAGAATGGCATTTTCGCGGGCCATTATCACATCAGAAAAGTAGCCTGTGCGGAACAGCGACCGAGTGGCCTCACGAATAATGGTTTCATCGACAAGATCGCCCACACTAATTGGCAGTGCGGCAAATACTGTCCCGGCTGAGACGCGCTGCAGACCTTCAATACGAATATCATCGATTTGAAAGACGGCGGCGTAAGCGGATGCACTGGTTGTTGCACTAAAGGTGATAAGGGCTATAAAGATGCCGCGGAAAAGTCGCTTCATGTGATTTACTGAATCCAATTTTTGGTTATCTTTTAAAAGCCCTATAGCGGCCGCGTAACATCATTATACGTTGCGAATAACATCAATCCCACGAGCATAAACATACCCACTTTGTAGCCGATCAATTGGATCTTATCCGAGACCGGCGAGCCTTTAACTATTTCAATCACATAGTAGAGGAGATGCCCGCCATCCAACACTGGAATCGGCAACAAATTCATGACCCCGAGCATTATACTGAGAATGGCAATAAAACGAATAAAATTGTCGAATCCCGATTTTCCTGTGTCGCCGGCAATTTTGGCGATGGAAATAGGACCGCTAAGGTTTTTGGGTGACAAGTCTCCAACGATCAGTTTGCCGATAGAATTGAGCACAAAAAAACTGTTGTCTTTTGTCTCTTGCAGCGCTCTTGAGATAGCGGTCAGCGGGTTGTATTCGACGCTGCGCAGCACCGACTCCGGATAGCGACCCACCGAGGACAATTGCACGGCCAACTGACCAATCTGCTCTCCATCCCGCTCAGTCAATCGTGGAACAGCTTCAAAGTTAAGGGATTGGCCATCGCGCTCTATCGCGATATCGAGTGCTTTTCCAGCGCTGTCGGCAATAATCGAAATAAATTCATCAACGCTGGCGATAGCGACACCATCGACCGCAACAATACGATCACCCGCGCGAAGTCCTGCATTGTAAGCCGCACCGGTCTCGTCCACTGCGGCAAGGTTTAGCGACTCCAATTCGAAAGGTGGGCTGATGCCGAGCTCTCGCAGCGGTGACGGTTCTTGCGCTTCACGCAACCAAGCCTCAACAGGAACCGTGACCTGGTATTGAAGTGTCGATCCTGGATAGGTCAGAGTAAACGGAATCTCACCGGTAGTGCCAATATAGGCAAAGAGTTCGCGGGACACGGCACTCCAAGTCGCGGTGGGTTTTCCATTGACTGCTATAATTTCAGCGCCGGGTTCAAAACCCGCCTGAGCGGCAAGTGAGTCTTTTGCCACTGTGCCTGAAATCGGTGCTATTCCTTTTTCGCCGGCGAGAAAAACAATCCAAAAAGCCACTAATGCCAACAAGAAGTTAGCGGCAGGACCGGCAGCTACAATCGCTATGCGCTGCCAGACAGTTTTTTGTGTAAATGCCTGAGGCAAATCCTGAGGGTCAACATTGCCCTCGCGCTCATCCAACATTTTTACGTAGCCGCCCAGCGGTAACATCGCAATAACAAACTCAGTGTCGTGCGTGTCGCGCCAACGGAACAGTGGTTTACCAAAACCAATCGAAAAGCGCTGAACTTTGACGCCACAGCGACGGGCCACCCAGAAGTGGCCAAATTCGTGAAAACTAACCAATACGCCAAGAGCAATAAATGTAAAAAATAGTGTCTGTAAAAAATCCATAGTTTACCTTTGTACCCTAGTTATGTAGTCGCTACTAACCGCTCGGCCACGGCGATCGGACTCTTGGACTGCCTCCAGCGAGTCTGGTTCAGTCAATGCCAAACTATTCAACGTGTGCGATACCACTTCGGCAATTTGCGTAAACCCAATGCGCTCATCCAGAAATGCTTGCACGGCAATCTCATTGGCCCCATTCAGTATAGCAGCAGCATCTCGCCCTTCCCGCGCGGCCGCGCTGGCAACGGCCAAACAGGGAAAGCTCGTTAAATCAGGCTTTTCAAAATTGAGCTGGGCAATGCTGAACAAGTCTAAATCAGCGACCCCCGACTCAATACGGCTCGGCCACGCCAGCGCGTGGGCAATCGGTGTTCGCATATCGGGGTTGCCGAGCTGCGCTAGCACAGAGCCATCGATATACTGAACCAGCGAATGGATAATACTCTGCGGATGCACCACAACTTCTACCTGACTCGCCGCGACATTAAAGAGCCAGCAGGCTTCGATTAACTCTAATCCCTTGTTCATCAGCGTCGCTGAATCAACTGAAATTTTTCGACCCATGCTCCAGTTCGGATGGGCACAGGCTTGGTCGGGCGTAACAGCGCGCATCTGCTCCAGCGTTCTGCCTCTAAACGGGCCTCCCGATGCAGATAACAGTAATTTTTTCACGCCACCTTTATCGGTATTCTTAAAATCGCTAGGCAGGCATTGGAAAATAGCATTGTGCTCGCTGTCGATTGGCAGCAGCACTGACCCTGAGGCGGCTACAGCTTGCATAAACAAACCGCCAGCCATCACCAAGGCTTCTTTATTGGCGAGCAATATCTTTTTGCCCGCACGCACCGCTGCCATAGTGGGTTCAAGTCCTGCGGCACCCACAATAGCCGCCATAACTGTATCAACGCCCTCAGCGCTGGACACCGCGCAAAGCGCCTCGCGTCCAAAAAGCACTTCCGTCGCACTGCCTTGAGCCGAAAGCAACGCCTGTAGCGCAACAGCAGCCCCATCATCGGCGACAACGGCATAGGTGGGTTTGAATTGCAGACACTGGCCTGCCAGCTTCTCAATTTGACGATGGGCGGTGAGCGCGAAAACAGAATACTTGTCGGGGTGCCGCGCGATGACGTCTAGGGTGCTAACACCAATAGAGCCTGTTGCACCAAGCACCGTGATGGCTTGCATGGATTAAAACAAGTCCAGCAAGAGGATAATCAAACAAAATAGCGGCAGCGCCGCCATAAGACCGTCTATTCTGTCGAGCACTCCGCCGTGACCCGGCAGCAGTGCACCACTGTCTTTTACACCACTTTGACGCTTGACCATACTCTCGAACAGATCGCCGAGAACAGAGTAGAGTGCGACTGGGAGCACTAGGATAACTAAATCAGATAGGCCAACACGCGGCGGCATTAAATAAGCCATCACCGCGATCAAAATGCACTGCATTAGCATGCCACCAAAGAAGCCTTCCCAGGTTTTCCCGGGACTCACTAAGGGGGCCAATTTTGTCTTGCCAAACAAATTACCGGCGATGTAACCGCCAATGTCGGCGAACGCCACAATAACGACTGCGAATAACAACAACCACGCGCCATGAATCTGATGCACGATGATAACAATCGCAAGCCAAGTGATTGTTAGCAATATTATCCCAAGGAGGGCCAAAACTGGGCGGGACGACCAGAGAATGGCGCTCGACGGATAACCCTGCACCCATAAAAAAATAATCGCCCAGATCGCTGAGCCCAACATCATTATGTATTGGCCCGCCGCGACATCTATGCTTCCAGCCAACCCGATAGCGAGGCCAGACATTGTTAACACAGCCAGCAACAAGACGAGATAAAGCGCCCTATTTAGGGTCTGCTTTATTCCCACAAGATTCGTCCACTCCCATCCCGCCGCAAGCACCACTGGCGCGATGGCTAAGGAAAACCCGCGTGGTGTAAGGTCAAAAAGCAATGCCAAAAACCCCAACGCGAGAAGAACTGCGGTAATAACACGCTGTTTAAACATGCTTTTGCTCCTCGTTTGAGGAGGACTCTTCTGCGCGAAGGCCAAATCGTCGCTGTCGCGCATTGTAGACTTTGACGGCAGCTTGGAAGGCTGCGGCATCAAAGTCGGGCCAGTAAACATCGGCAAAATAAAATTCGGTATAGGCCATCTGCCAGAGTAAAAAATTGCTAATGCGCTGCTCTCCCGCCGTGCGAATGCACAGATCGGGCTCAGGAAGACCATTAAGTTGTATGTAGCTGGCGACGGTTTCCTCTGTGATCTCTGAGGCCCGAAGGCGTCCCATCTGCACGTCTGAAGCAATTTTCTGCGCCGCTTGCGTGATATCCCAACGACCACCGTAATCGACGCAGAGTACCAGTGTGCAGGTGCCGCTAGCGGTCATTTTTTCGGCGTCGTCTATCAGACGTTTTAAGCGATCACTGAAACGACTGCGACTTCCAATAACTTTTAATCGAACGCCATCGTCGCGCAGGGCTTTGGCTTCTTTTTTAAGGTATGAGGAAAACAGTGACATCAGGCCGCGCACTTCGAACTCGGGGCGGTTCCAGTTTTCACTGCTGAAAGTAAAGAGAGAGACGACCTCAATATTGAGGTTTTTTGCGGTGCGAAGAATGTCGCGGATACGCTCAACCCCAGCCTGATGGCCGGCAATGCCGCCGAGGCCGCGCTGCGTCGCCCAGCGATTGTTGCCATCCATAATAATGGCAACGTGTTTCAACGGGTGCGCTGCGGGATCTGAGATAGAGTCGGTCATGGTTGGGGAATGAGGAGATTAGATCTCCATCAAATCCTTTTCCTTAACTGCGAGGTTCTCATCCACTTTGGCAATGTAGCTATCCGTAATCTTTTGCACATCTTCCTGTGCCTTGCGCTCTTCGTCCTCACTAATATCTTTGTCTTTTAATAGCGCTTTCAGGCCAGACAAGACATCGCGGCGAATATTGCGCACAGCGATGCGCGCGTTTTCAGCTTCCGCTTTCGCTTGCTTGCCGTACACTTTGCGGGTTTCTTCCGTGAGAGAGGGAAGCGGAATACGAATCACGGCACCCGTGGTCGAGGGATTTAAACCAAGATCCGATTTTAAAATTGCTTTTTCAATAACAGGCACCAAGCTCTTCTCCCAAGGAGTTACAGAGAGCGTGCGCGCATCATCAATCGAAATCGATGCAGCCTGCGACAGCGGTGTGGCCACACCATAATAGTCGACACTTATGCCATCCAGTAAGCTTGGATGAGCTCGACCTGTTCTAATTTTATTGAACGCATTCGCCAGCGCATCCAGCGCCTTAGACATGCGAACTTCAGCATCTTTTTTCAGTTCATTTATCATTTACTGTGCCCTCTTCAATCAATGTCCCTTCATTGCCACCGACAACAAGGTTCAACAGCGCCCCCGGCTTAGACATGCGGAACACACGCAACGGCATGTTGTGCTCTCGGCACAAGCAGATAGCAGTGAGATCCATAACGCCCAATTTTTTGTTGAGCACTTCGTCGTAGGTGAGATGTTCGTAGAGTTCGGCCGTTGGATCCAGCATAGGATCGGCAGAATAAACACCGTCAACCTTGGTCGCCTTTAATACAACGTCGGCATCGATTTCGATGCCGCGCAAACAGGCCGCAGAGTCAGTGGTGAAGAAGGGATTACCTGTACCAGCGGCAAAAATAACCACGTCGCCGTCTTTGATATAGCGAATGGCGCGACGTCTATCGTAATGCTCAACAACGCCACTCATTTGAATCGCTGACATCACGTGGGAAGAGATGTTGGTGCGCTCGAGCGCATCACGCATCGCCAATGCGTTCATCACTGTCGCCAACATACCCATATGATCGCCGGTGACTCTATCCATGCCAACTGCGTTTAGCGCAGCGCCACGGAACAGATTGCCACCGCCAATTACCAACCCCACCTGAATACCTATGCCCACTAACTGGCCAATTTCAAGAGCCATTCGATCGAGAACTTTGGGATCTATCCCAAAGCCCTCATCACCCATCAACTCTTCACCGCTCAACTTCAGAAGAATGCGTTTATAAGCTTTCTCTTTGGCCGTATTGGGCATAGTTTTTCCTCTTATCGTTAATTAAGCCTTGGCACCAGCAACCTGCGCGGCAACTTCCGCAGCAAAGTCAACTTCCTCTTTCTCAATGCCCTCGCCCACTTCAAAGCGAACAAACGCCGTGATAGTCGCGCCTGCGGCTTTTACGAGCTTGCCAACAGTGGTGTCGGGGTCTTTGACGAATGGCTGATCAACCAAGCTGCTCTCTTTCAAGAACTTGCTTACTCGCCCTTCGATCATCTTGTCGACGATCTCTTGTGGCTTGCCGCTATCTGCTGCCTGCGCTGCATAGATCTCGCGCTCTGCTGCAATAACCTCAGCGGGCATTTGATCAGAGCTTACTACCGCTGGGTTAACCGCGGCAATATGCATCGCAACATCTTTTGCCAGCGCTTCGTCACCACCAGTCAAACCAACGATAACCGCAATACGGTTGTTGCTGTGAACATAACCGCCGACAACAGCTGCATCAATTGATTGCGCGCGGCGTGGAGAGATATTCTCACCGATTTTTTGAACAAGTGCCTGACGAGCAGACTCAAGATCACCTGCCATCACGGCTGCGATATCAGTTTGCTTGTCTGCATAAACCTTGTCTAACACTGACGCCACAAAGCCCTGGAAGCCCTCGTCGCGAGCAACGAAATCTGTCTCACTGTTCACTTCAAGAACAACGCCATAACCGCCTTCAACCTTGACCGCTACAAGGCCATCGGCTGCTGTACGGCCGGCTTTCTTTGCTGCTTTCATGCCACTTGACTTACGCAGTTCTTCAATCGCTTTCTCAATGTCAGCGCCTGAATCGGCGAGTGCTTTTTTGCACTCCATCATGCCTAGACCTGTGCGATCGCGAAGCTCTTTAACTAAAGCTGCTGTTACCTGTGCCATTGTATTCCTCTCTAAAACCATAAATTTATTTTGAAAAAAGGGGGCAGCGGCCCCCTTTTAATTTTTTACTTGCCTGATGACTGCACCTTACTCAGCTGCAGCTTCCGGCGCGTCTGCTGGGGCTTCGTCAGCCACTTCAACAAACTCATCTTTGTTTGACACAGTCGCAGACTGCGCTTTGCCTTCAAGAATCGTGTCAGCAACAAAAGCCGCGTAAAGCTTCACTGCGCGAATTGAGTCGTCGTTGCCAGGAATAACGTAATCGACGCCATCTGGGTTGCTATTGGTATCAACAATACCCACGACTGGAATACCCAGTTTGTTGGCTTCATTGATGGCAATGCGCTCGTGATCAACGTCAATAACAAAAAGAATATCCGGCAAGCCGTTCATATCCTTGATACCACCGATTGAATTTTCGAGCTTATCCTTCATGCGCGTGCGCATCAGAACTTCTTTCTTGGTTAAACGAGCGAACGTGCCGTCCTGCTCCTGTGTTTCCAATTCGCGGAAACGACGGATAGAGGCGCGGATCGTTTTGTAGTTCGTCAGCATGCCGCCCAACCAGCGGTGGCTCACGTAAGGCATACCACAGCGTTCGGCTTGCTCTTTAACAATTTTTTGTGCGGCGCGCTTGGTGCCGACAAATAGAATTTGATTTCCCTTGGCCGCTTCAACACGCAGAATTTCTAGCGCTGCGTTGAAAGCTGGTACAGTTTGCTCAAGGTTAATAACATGGACTTTATTGCGTGAGCCGAATATAAACTTGCTCATCTTGGGGTTCCAGAAGCGGGTTTGGTGACCAAAGTGAACACCAGCCTGCAACATTTCGCGCATACTTACAGAAGACATAAATTTTCCTTTAGGGGTTAAGCCTCCACGTACCCCAGAGATCAACTATCCAAGACTTTGCAGACTTTTCAAGCACCCAGATCACTGTGTCGGAACGTGTGTGTCGTTGAGTTAAATTAACGGTTGATGAGACATCCCAGCAACCGGCGCGCTTTATACCATAACCCCGAGCCCATTTAAAGAAAAAAGCACGAAAACAAACCGCCGCAGCGCTCAAAACAGTTTGCATGGCAAGGCCCGCCCCGCAGCGTTATCCATGCGCAGGATAAAAGGCGCGAAAGGCACTCCCAGAACCGCGCGCAGACAGGTACAATGTGCCTCCAAATTGACCTAAGGCACACGATGACCATTCAACTACGATCAGAAGCTGATATTGCCAAAATGCGCGAAGCGGGACGTCTGGCCGCTGAGGTTCTAGAACTTATTGGTGATTATGTCGTACCCGGCGTAAGCACCGACGAATTAGATAGAATCTGTCACGAGCACATCGTCAACGTTCAGAAAGCCATTCCTGCTTGCCTGGGCTACCGTGGATTTCCAAAATCGGTCTGTACATCGGTCAATCAAGTGGTCTGCCACGGCATTCCCTCTGCAAAGAAAATCCTCAAGAGCGGCGATATTATTAATATTGATGTCACCGTTATCAAAGATGGCTGGTATGGGGACACCAGCAAAATGTTCGCCGTTGGCACTGTTGCGCCCCACGCGCAGCGGCTAATCGACATTTCACAAGAGTGTCTCTATCAAGCCATCGCCATAGTTCGACCCGGCGTGCGCCTCGGCGATATTGGGCATCTTATCCAGACCCATGCAGAAAAGAATTACTACTCTGTGGTGCGCGATTACTGCGGCCATGGCATTGGTACCGAGTTCCACGAAGAGCCACAAATACTGCACTACGGCACCCCGAACACAGGTCTAACGCTGGTAAAAGGCATGACCTTCACCATTGAACCTATGGTCAACGCCGGCAAGCACGGCACAAAACTGAAGGGTGATGGCTGGACCGTTGAAACCCGCGACGGGCGACTTTCATCGCAGTGGGAGCACACGCTCGCAGTGACCGATAACGGCTGCGAGGTTCTAACCGCAAGGCGCGAAGAGCCTTTTAAGCAGCAGTAATTTATGTCCGCAGAATCTTATGTCGTACCGCTGTTCTTTGATCAGAAGCGTTTCCTCGCCAATTTAGAGAACAGCGATCCAGTTGAAGTCTTTCGCGACGCACTGAGCGCCGCATATCATCATTTCAATAATCGCTTCCACGAAGGCGACGAAGTTCATCGACTGGTCAATGAGCAGGCCCAGTTCGCGGACCTTATCTTGCGTCACGCCTGGCAGCGTTTTAAATGGGACGGCGATATCAGTCTAGTTGCGGTTGGTGGCTATGGTCGCGGCGAGCTGCACCCGCACTCTGATATTGATTTACTGATTCTCACAAAAAGCAGCAAAGCCGAAAAATATCGTGCCAGCATTGAAAAGTTTTTAACCTTTCTGTGGGATATTCAGCTCACCATTGGCCACAGCACCCGCTCGGTGGAGCAATGTGTCGAAGAGGCGCGCGGCGATATCACCGTCGCCACCAACTTGATGGAAACGCGTTTAATTTGCGGCAACGAAGCGCTACTTGCAAAATTAATGGCAAAAACGGGGCCCGACAAAATCTGGCCGTCGGCAACGTTTTATCGCGGCAAAATTGACGAACAAAAGCAGCGCCACCGCAAGCACGACGACACCGAGTATAACCTCGAGCCCAATATCAAAGAGGCCCCCGGCGGGCTTCGTGACATTCAGGTGATCAACTGGACAGCCAAGCGCCACTTTCAGGTCTACCGCCGATCCCACTTGGTTCACAAAGGGTTCCTCTCCGAGGAGGAATACACCACGCTGCGCCGCGACGAGGAGTTTCTCTGGCGCGTGCGCTACGGGCTGCACCTGATTGCCGAGCGTGCGGAAGAGCGTCTGCTATTTGAATACCAGCGCAAGCTAGCATTGATGTTTGGCTACAGCGATACCGAGGATCGCCTTGGCGTTGAAAAGTTTATGCAGCGCTACTATCAGGTGGTCATGTCGATTCGAGAGCTCAATGACGTGCTGCTGCAATACCTTGACGAGGCGATTTATCGCAAAGACAAAACCAAAGTCGTCACCAAGATCAACGAACGTTTTTTGGTTCGCGACGACTATCTCGACACCACTGATCGAAGCGTTTTTATCAAAACTCCGTCCGCGCTACTCGAACTTTTCGCTCTCCTCGGCGAAAACGAAAACATTAAGGGAATTCGTGCATCCGCTATTCGGCAAATTCGTCTGCACAGAAATTTAATCAATGATGAGTTCCGCAGAGACCCGCAAAATCGTGAGCTGTTTATGCGCGTACTGCGGGCGCCCTACTTGCTGTCAGCACAGTTACAGCGTATGAATCGCTACGGCATTCTGGGTGGCTACTTGCCAGAATTCGGCAAAATTGTTGGCCAGATGCAGCACGACCTGTTTCATATTTACCCCGTCGACGTGCACACCCTCGAAGTGGTTCGGCATATCCGACGCTTGGTGCGCCCGGAAATGGCCGCCCAATTTCCCGTCGCCTCGCATATTTATAAAAACTTCCCCAAACCAGAATTGATCACCATCGCCGCGCTCTATCACGATATTGCCAAAGGCCGTGGCGGCGATCACTCCAAGTTGGGCTCCGTTGATATTGAAGACTTTGCAATACGCCATGACCTGCAGCAGCAAGAGATCAATCTGCTGAAATGGCTGGTGGAAAATCATCTACTAATGTCCAGCGTGTCACAGCGGGAAGACACCTCTGACCCCGATGTGATTAATAAATTTGCCGCCCACGTTGGCAGCCAGATCTACCTAGACCATCTCTATGTGTTGACGGTGGCAGATATTAACTCGACCAATCCGCGACTCTGGACCGACTGGAAGGGTTCGCTGATGCGCAACCTCTATTTTGAAACCAAGCGCGTATTGCAGCAGGATGGCAGTGAACAAAGAACACGGTCAGCGTGGGTCCAAGAAGCCAAAGAATCTGCCCTGCGTGCACTGTACACTCGCAACATCACTGAAGCGCAAGCGCTGAGTGTTTGGCGCGACGTCGATGAAGAGTTTTTTCTGCGCGAGCAGGCAGAGCACATTGCTAAGTTTACTCAGGCAATTATCGATAATACAGAACCCGAAAAGCCCGTGATCTTGCTTAATGACGTAGGCGTCGAAGTACCCACCGCTACGCAAATTTTTGTTCATTCGCAAAACCGCCAGCATATCTTCGCGATCACCGCGGCAACCCTCTCAAAGCTGCAGTTAAATATTCTGGATGCGCGCCTGCACACCACCGGCGATGGCTGCACCTTCGATGTGTTCTACGTGCTCGACGACAAAGATCGCCCGATTGGGGGCAATAACGCACTTGCCGCCAAAATCATAAAAACTTTAACGGAAGGCATTCTCAACCCCAGCGCCGTTAAATTTGATGTTCAGCGCCGGACACCACGGCAGCTGAAAAACTTCACCCTGTGCACCGTGGCAACACTGCGCAATGAGCCAGAATCTGTGGGCACTATTCTTGAAGTGGTAACCCCCGACAGGCCCGGGCTGCTCGCACATTTGGCGCGGATTTTTACGCGATTTGATCTACAGCTTTTAAATGCAAAAATCTCAACCCTCGGTGAGCGCGTAGAAGACGTTTTTTATCTTACAGACAGTGATTACCAGCCGATTACCGATCCAGACCTCATAGAGCTGCTGCAGGCAACCATTTGCAAAGAGCTCGATGAACGCAATCAAGAGGACGGGGCACAGTCACCGTCACGCAAAGTGAAGACTTGGGAGTAAGATCTACATTATGTCAATGAACCCTCAGCTTGAGCGTCTCCACCCCTACCCCTTTGAACGTCTAAACCAGCTCAAGGCGGGGATAGTCCCACCCAGCCACCTTGCGCCCATTTCACTCTCGATTGGTGAGCCAAAACACCCCTCGCCCGCGTTTGTAAAACAGGTGCTTGTCGACCATATTGACGCCCTCGCTGTCTACCCAACCACAAAAGGTGGGCAACCATTGCGCGACGCCATTGCCACATGGCTGCAAAAGCGCTTCAACTTGCCCTCTGGCAGCATAACGGCTGACCAGCACGTGTTACCGGTAACCGGCACCCGCGAAGCGCTTTTCGCCTTTACCCAAGCGGTGATCGACCGAGATACCAGCCCCCTGGTTGTCTCGCCCAACCCGTTTTATCAAATCTATGAGGGCGCGGCACTGCTGGCCGGCGCAGATGTGCACTACCTCGACTGCACTGACGAGAACCAGTTTATTGCCGACTTAAACACCGTGCCCGAGGGCGTGTGGCAGCGCTGCCAGCTCTTGCACCTCTGCTCACCGGGTAATCCGACTGGCGCCGTCATGAGTATTGCTCAGCTGCAACAGGCGATTGCGCTGGCGGACAAATATGATTTCTTGATTGCCAGCGACGAATGCTACTCAGAGATTTATCTCGACGAAGACAACCCACCGCCAGGGTTATTGGACGCCTGCGCCCAGCTTGGCCGTACCGATTATGCCCGCTGTGTTGTGTTTCATAGCCTCAGTAAGCGTTCAAACTTGCCGGGGCTGCGCTCTGGCTTTGTCGCCGGTGATGCAACACTGCTGCAGCGTTTTTTGCAGTACCGCACCTATCACGGCTGCGCCATGTCGCTGTCGGTTCAAGCGGCGTCGACCGCCGCGTGGCGCGATGAGCAGCATGTCATCGAAAACCGCCGACTCTACGCCGATAAATTTGCCGCAGTAACCGATATTTTGCGCCCAGTTTTAAACTTCCCAACGCCTCAGGCAAGCTTCTATCTCTGGGCAGAGACGCCCATAGACGACAGAGACTTTGCCAAAGGCTTGTTTGCCCAAGAAAATGTCACGCTGTTGCCAGGACAGTATTTGTCGCGAGACTCGGCGCAGGGTAATCCTGGGCAAAACCGTGTTCGCATGGCGTTAGTTGCCGATATCGACGAATGTATTGACGCAGCGCAACGCATCAAACGCTTCGTGGAAAACTTAGTGAAGTAACGAGCGCAGTAACAAGTGCAGTAACGAGGACATTACGCTTGATCAAACAACAGCGCGCCAACTTTATATTGCAGCGGCTCAATCAGCTCTATCCCGAAACGCCGGTGCCGCTAAACCACCGCAACAATTTTGAATTATTGGTTGCCGTGTTGCTCAGCGCCCAGTGCACTGACGAGAGGGTCAATCAAGTCACTCCAGCCCTATTTGCCCACGCCGACAATGCCTTCGATATGCAGCATGTGCCGCTTGAGACGATATACACCATTGTGCGTCCCTGTGGTCTGGCGCCGCAAAAATCGAAGGCAATTTCAAACTTGTCAAAAATCTTAGTTGAATCCTATGCCGGCGAAGTGCCTGAAGACATTAGCGCCCTTGAGACCCTGCCCGGCGTTGGCCACAAAACCGCCAGCGTGGTGATGTCCCAAGGCTTTGGCCAGCCAGCCTTTCCTGTTGATACCCATATTCACCGCTTGGCCCAGCGCTGGGGCCTGACGAAGGGGAAAAATGTGGTGCAGACTGAGCGAGATTTAAAGAAAGTCTTTCCGCGAGATCAATGGAACAAGCTGCATCTGCAGATTATCTTTTATGGTCGTGAATATTGCTCGGCGCGGGGCTGCGATGGCCGTGTCTGTGATATTTGTAGAACCTGCTATCCGAATCGCAAAAAGCCGTTTATCGCTCATAAGCCGTGATCCGCCAAAGCCCTAATCCCCGGGGCCGGAAGTCGATTTTTAGCGGGCTTGTAAACCAGCAAGTGCAACGCGACAAACACAGCATTAAACAATCTTAGAAAGAGCGGCATTAATTGGCGGGGTTGTTTTTAACGCTACGATTTGCAGATAGTCTTTTCCAAGGCAATTAGCGCCTGCTTGCGCGCCAAACCCCACTTAAAACCGGCCAGTTGACCATCGCCGCGCACCACACGGTGACAGGGGATGGCGAGTGCGATTTTATTATTTCCACAGGCACTGGCGACTGCTCGCACTGCGCTGGGCTTGCCAATGCCGCGCGCCACATCTGCGTAGGACTGCAGACAGCCGTAAGGCACTTCCATCAAATAACTCCAGACAATGCATTGAAAAGGCGTTCCGTGTATATCCAGCGGCAGGCGAAGCTGTTTTGTCTTGCCTGCCAGAAAGTCATTGATCTCGCTAATCCATAATTCAAAGGTTGGCAGATCCTCCGTTGGCATGGGTTTCCACGTGGCCATGGGATATTCTTTTACCAACTGTGTAAACAGTTTGTCGTCGCTATCATCAAATTGAAGAAAGCAGATCCCTCGATCAGTTGCGCCAACCATGACGCGGCCCAAACTTGTCGGCGCCGCAGCGTAGAAAATATCCTCGCAGGCACTCGCTTTGCGTTGAGTGTTTAACGTTGTATTCATCGGCTTAATCCATTTTCCAATCAGTACAGAGACCGCACGCCACCTGAAGCGTGTTTAGCCTGCGGGACGTCTCAAGTAACCCTTCTCTTATCAGGTCTATCCTAGCAGTTATTGTATGCATTGAAATTTGCCGTTGCCAATGATCGGAGGTCTCACAGCCTGTTTGTTGCATTCCATTCAATGAGATTAGGCTAAGGTTGGCCATCAATCTACTAAATCAACCGTTTTTTCATGGGGGGGTTTTAGTTATAATTCCCACCTTCAAAAAGGGAGGCAAGGTCGATGGTCAGGCTCTACGGCATCAAAAATTGC
Organism: SAR92 bacterium BACL16 MAG-120619-bin48; assembly: GCA_001438605.1. Lineage (GTDB taxonomy): Bacteria > Pseudomonadota > Gammaproteobacteria > Pseudomonadales > Porticoccaceae > HTCC2207. Next base: position 23,874 of record LIDE01000009.1, read on the forward strand.
GACACGATTAAAAAAGCCCGTAAATGGCTCAGTGACCACCGTGTAGAGTACACATTTTGCGACGTTCGTATCGACGGTATTGACGCCACTGCGATTGAGCATTGGATCGCCCAAGCGGGTTGGGAAAAAGTCCTTAACCGCAGCGGAACCACGTGGCGCAAGTTACCTGAAGATGTTCGAGAGACCACCCAAGCGAACAACGTCGTCGCCCTGCTCCTAGACCACCCAGCGATGATTAAACGTCCCGTGCTCGACGTCAACGGGACAATCCATATCGGCTTCAAGCCAGATCTCTATGAGACAATTTTTCATTAAACGGAAAGAGTAGATTTATGAGTCAGCTATACAGTTTTGCCATCGGTGTTGGCAGCAAAAACAGTCGCGGGGAATGGTTAGAAGTCTTTTATCCAGCGCCACTCTTGAACCCAGATGCAGCGCTGCAAGATATTATTCGTGTCAGTTTAGGACTTACCGCAGGTGAGATCGAACCCAGCACCGAACAGTTAGCTGCCCTCTGCTCGGCGCTGTCTCACAATGGCTTTGGCCAGTTCGCGCGCTCGATAGAGCAGCTGGCCACCTCGAGCCGCCCGGTCGTTGCCGTGGCTCTGGCCACTAACAGTGCGCCCACCACAGTGCCGCAAGCCTATTTAAAGCTGCATCTTCTCAGCCATCGCCTCGTCAAGCCCCACGGCACAGATTTAACCGGTATCTTTGGTGTATTGAAAAATGTTGCCTGGACTAGCGTCGGCGCAATCGATATCGACGAACTACCGAACCGCCTGTTGCAGGCGCGTTTAGCGGGCCAGCCACTCAGCGTTAACTGCGTGGATAAATTCCCTAAAATGGTCGACTACGTCGTCCCTAGCGGTATCCGTATTGCCGATACGTCAAGAGTGCGCCTGGGCGCTTATGTTGGCGAAGGCACCACCGTGATGCATGAAGGCTTTATTAACTTTAATGCTGGAACCGAAGGCCCCAATATGATTGAAGGTCGCGTATCCGCTGGTGTTTTCTGTGGTGCCGGATCGGATATCGGCGGCGGCGCATCTATTATGGGTACCCTCTCAGGCGGCGGGAGCTTGGTTATTTCTGTCGGTGAAAAGTGTCTGCTGGGTGCAAATGCTGGACTAGGCATTCCTCTCGGTGACCGCTGCACAGTTGAAGCTGGACTTTACATCACCGCGGGCACTGTGGTGACCATGCTCGATGCAAATAAAAAGGCCAGCGGTACTATGAAAGCAAGGGATCTAGCCGGTAAGAGTGATTTGTTGTTTAGACGTAATTCGGTCTCTGGGGCCGTTGAGTGTCTGACTAACAAGAGCGCCGTGGAGCTGAACAGCGAATTGCATACGGCCAACTAAACTTGCGCCAGCTAAGGCCGCTCCAGCTAGGTCCTTACAAGCTAGGTCCTTACAAGCTAGGTCCTTACAAGCTAAGTCCACACAAGTTAAGTCCATACAAGCTAAACCCACACCAACAGTGCCATATCTCTGATTAAAAGAGCCATGGCACTGGATTGGCGTGACCCACCGTCTCGCTGAAAGCCATCAAGCGCCCAACAAACTCTGCCCGCACACGCGCAGGGTGTTGCCATTGATACCCGCCGCTTGAGGGCTGACAAAGAAGCCAATCACCTCGGCAACATCCACAGGTAACCCGCCCTGACCGAGGGATGAGAGACGACGACCCATTTGTCGGGTCATGAAGGGAATCGCAGCGGTCATCTGGGTTTCAATAAAGCCCGGTGCCACGGCATTAATGGTGATACCGCGCTTGGCACAGGGCTTGGCCAAGCTGTCCACCATACCAATCACGGCAGATTTGGAAAAACCATAATTTGTTTGACCGGGATTGCCGGCAATACCGCTTATCGAAGCCACACCAACAATTTTACCGCCATTATCCAATAGCTCCGTCGCCAGCAGCGCCTCGTTGATCCGCTGCGCGCTGCCAAGGTTAACCTGCATCAACAGGTCCCACTGCACGGAGGTCATACGACTAAGCGTTTTGTCCCGCGTAATACCGGCATTGTGCACAATGCCATGCAGCGATGGTCCCTGTTGCTGGCAAAAACTCACGATAGTCTCAGGCGCATTCACTGAGGTAATATCGAGCGCCAATGGCAGGCCATTAATAGACCGCATGGCCTCATTCAGCGCGGCCTCTGCCTGTGGCACGTCGATACCAATAACCTTTGCTCCATCCCGCGCGAGCACTTGGCTGATGGCGAGCCCAATACCGCGAGCAGCACCGGTGACAACTACCGTTTTGCCTGCGAGCGGCCGCACCCAATCGGCCGTCATCTCTGCAATCGGTTTGGCTACCGTCAACACTTGCGCATTAAGGTAAGCGGACCCCGCGGAGAGCAAAAACCGCAACGGCGCCTCCAGAGCTGTATTGCCGCCGCGGTCGACGCAAATAAGGTTAGCTGTGGCCCCTTTGCGGCCAATTTCTTTTGCTACAGATTTGATAAAACCGACTAAACCACGCTGCACCGTTGCATAAGTGGTGTCCTTTAGCGCATCCGGTTTATGACCGATAACAATCACTCGCCCACTCTCTGCCAATGACTTTAGATGCCGACTAAAAAACTCATGCAGTTGACTGCTCTCTTCAGCACTACGAATACCGGATGCATCAAAAACAAGACTGCCCTTCACCGCGTCGTCCGTATTCGCTAGCTTAATATCTGTTGTTGCCAATGTATTGGCGATCTCTTTGGCAAACATTGCGCCTTGGCTGCTGCCAGAAAAAACATGGCCCGATACGCGATGAGGATGGGAGGCGTCTTCACGCTGCAGATGTACCGGGGTGGGCAGTCCGAGCGCATCAAAAATGGATTTGGTGAGGCTCGCATTGGCGAGTTCTAAATAGCGATCAGTCATGTTTTTATGTCCTTTCAACGAGGTCGTCATAGCGCTTGTCAGCAGCGGCTGTAAAGTGTAACCGGAGACGTCACAACACCATTGGCCGAGATGCCAAATTATAAGCAGTGAAGCGCCAATGGTCGCGCGCAGCGGGCTTGTTATTGTGCCATATCAATACTGTTTGGTGTCATAATGCGCCTAACCTGAAACAACAAAACTCGGACTATTCCCTATGAGCACAATACGCAGAGTTGCCATTATTGGCGGAAACAGAATTCCTTTTATGCGCAGCAACACCGCTTACAGCGAGGCCAGCAATATGGATATGCTGTCAGCCACCCTTCAAGGGCTTGTTGAGCGCTTTAACCTTCATGGTGAGCGTCTGGGTGAAGTCGCTGCAGGTGCCGTAATGAAGCACTCGCGCGATTTCAATATGGCACGTGAGGCCACCCTAAACTCTGGATTATCGTTAGAAACACCCGCCTACGATGTCCAGCAGGCCTGTGGTACGGGTCTTGAAGCGGCTATTCTCGTGGCCAATAAAATCGCGCTAGGACAAATTGATGCAGGTATTGCAGCGGGCACCGACACCGCCAGCGACGCGCCTATCGCGCTCAATGAAAAATTTCGTCGAATGATGCTTGACCTCAACAAGGCCAAAACCGCTGGTGAGCGACTGAAAATCCTACTGCGTTTCCGTCCCAGCTTTATTGTTCCAGCCATCCCGCAAAATGCTGAGCCACGCACGGGCTTGTCTATGGGCCAGCATTGCGAAATCATGGCAAAACATTGGCAGATCAGTCGAGAAGCGCAAGATGAGTTGACCTGGCACAGCCACCAAAATTTACTCGCCGCCTATAATGAGGGCTTTTTTGACGACCTTATCAGCCCATTCAACGGTGTTGCCCGCGACGGCATTATGCGTGACACGCCATTGGAAAAATTAGCCAAACTCAAACCCGCTTTCGATAAGCAAAACGGCACCTTAACCGCGGCCAACTCCACCACGCTTACCGATGGCGCCGCCGCCGTGCTTCTGGCCAGTGAGGAATGGGCAGCAGCGCGCAACCTGCCGGTTCTGGCCTATTTGTCATTTAGCGAAGTGGCTGCCGTTGATTTCTATTCTCAGGGCGAGCAGAGCGAAGGTCTATTAATGGCGCCCGCCTATGCAGTGCCGCGCATGCTAAAGCGCGCCGGTATCAGCTTGCAGGATTTTGATTTCTATGAAATCCACGAGGCATTCGCTGCACAGGCGCTGTGTACTCTAAAGGCTTGGGAAGATGCAGATTTTTGTCAAAACAAACTGGGATTGGAGCAACCATTGGGCAGTATCGACCGCAGCAAACTCAATGTGAAAGGCTCAAGTGTCGCGACCGGACATCCATTTGCGGCGACTGGACCAAGAATAATTGCAACTTTAGCAAAAATATTGGAACAAAATGGCAAAGGCCGTGGTCTTATCTCTATCTGCGCCGCAGGTGGCCAAGGTGTGACGGCCATACTCGAGATATAAGCTTGCAAGAAACAGTCTATGAAGCCTCAATGACAAGAGGTTTAGGGAAATAGATACAGAGCGACATTAACGCTCGAGGAGATCGGCGCAGTTCCCACGGTATAACGTGGGCCCGGTTCCTCCCCGAAGGGGTCTTACGATTGGATATGTAAGACCCCTTTTTAATGTCCCAAGCTAAATACCAGCACCCTTTGTGACGCTAGTGCCAGTCGCTCAAGACACTAAAACTTAAGGCCACTAAAACTAAAGACCAATAACAACAAACAGCACAGCGGCCATCGCACCCGCGATCAGGGCATAGGGCAACTGGCTGAGCGCATGTTCCATAACGCCTGTGCCGGAACTCTGGGCCACCAAGACCGTTGAGTCACTGTAAAAACAGGCGTGGCTGCCAAAAGAACTTGCCGACAACAACGCACCAATCATCAACGGAATAGACACATCCATGCTGACCGCTAAGGGAATAAAGATCGGAATGGCAATGGCAAAAATGCCCCATGACGAACCTGTCGCAAAGGCCAGCAGCGACATCACCACAAAGGTCATAAGCGGCAGCATCAAGGGCGACATAAGTGGGCGCAGCGATTCGATCACGTACTGAGGCAGGCCTAACTGATCATTTACGGCTTTAAACATAAAGGCACAAATTACCGTTCCTAGGGGCGGCAACATTATCTTAAAGCCGTTCATCACCGCTTCGAGGGCCCCTTTTCCGGAAATTAATTTCTGCGCCACCAGGAAGGGAATGGTTACTGCGAGAGTCACGATAATGCCCTTCAGCAGGTCTATATCGAAGTAGATTGAGAAGCCGATGAGAGAAATGAGTGGCAACAAGAAAGTCCAGAGATTCGCATTGCCCGCTGGTTCATCTGCATGATCTTCAAAATCAACCACATCGGTAAGCGACAGCTGTCCTTTCTGAGCCATCGCTTCGGCGTGCTTCATCGGCCCGAGCAGAGGAAATCTTCCGGTGGCAACCAAGGGAACCAAAATCACCGCAATCCACGCATAAAACATGTAGGGAATACCGGAAATGTAGAGGCTCAACCCACCGCCACTGCTCGCTGCGCCGGCATCTTCAAGCAGCGCAGCAAAATACACCGCCCAGGTTGAAATCGGCACAATCACACAGGTGGGGGCCGCGGTTGAATCCACCACATAGGACAACATGGAGCGCGACACTTTAAATTTGTCAGTCACTTTTTTCATCGATGAGCCGATGGCAATGGCATTGAGATAGTCATCAATAAAAATCGCCATTCCCAAGAACCATGTGACCAGCAGGGATTTATTGCGCGTGTTGGCTTTTCGCGCCATGTTCTGAGCGAAAGCTGTTGCAGCCCCCGTTTGAATAAGCAGCATGATCAAACCGCCCATCAAGCCACAGACCATGATCACCCAACCAATAGTTTCATCTGCCATAATCTCAAGCGAAAGATCAGCAACACCGCCGATAACGGCCGTCGGATCAATAAACAACAGACCCGACACCACACCCGCCAGCAGTGAGAAAATAGGACGGTGGGTAATCACCGCTAAGGCCACGACAATCAACGTTGGTATTAGGCTTAAAGCACCGTAGGTTTCCACATCAACTCCCAGGTTGTTGTTTTTGTTGGCGCAATAATACAGACAATTTACCGCGTCTGTCTCTACCCAATTTACGCCGTTTTGCGCAGATAACGCTGCAACAATAAGAGACTAAAATGAAAGGCTAAAAACAGTTGCCTCTCGCGGAAAAATAATCGCTACTGCGAGCACAAACAAGAATAGATACACTGCACCACTAATGAGCCTGCGCCATATTTTCGATAATTAAATCGCAAAACCGCGACAGCAGCGGCTCTGGCAGCGTGTGCCCCATACCGTCGAACAGTTCGAGTCGCGCGTGGCGAATATGCTTGGCTGTATCGATACCTCCACTGACGGGCACAAGACAGTCTTGCGTGCCATGAATAATCAGCACAGGCACCTTGATCGACTTCAACAGCGCAACACGATTGGGCGCGGCACTAATCGCCGCCATTTGGCGCCTATAACCTGCGGGATTGCTCGAGCGCTTATGCTCCGCTACAACCACGGCTCTAATTTCATCGTCGCTTTGCGGATACGCGGGGCTGCCAATCATCTGCCAAGTCTCAACGGCAATATCCAAGGCTGTCTGCGACTTCGATCTGGGTTTCAGCATTTGCAGTATCACCTTGGTGGAAGCAGTGCCAACCCCGCGAACGCCGCTGGTCGACATAATTGAGGTGAGTGACAGAATGCGGTCGGGATAGCGCGCTGCGGCGATTTGGCTGATCATGCCGCCCATGGACATACCGACAATATGGGCCGACTGAATACCCAGCGCATCGAGAAGCCCAATAGTGTCCGCCGCCATATCGTCGAGCTGATACGGTACCTTGAAGCGCCAGCCTAAGCGACGCATAAGGAAGAGCTTGAACAATCCCGGGGCTGCCTGACCATCCATTTTGTCGGTTAACCCAATATCGCGATTATCAAACCGAATAACGTGAAACCCTCTATCGGCCAATTCTTGGCAAAATGATAGAGGCCAGCGCACCAGCTGGTTGTAGAGCCCCGCCACCAACAATAGGGTTGGATTCTGCGCGTCGCCAAACGTCTCGTAGGCCATGCGCAGACCGTTAGAGTGCACAAATTGAGTGCTCGCCACGGTAACGCCGAGGCTCTTTGAGTTGTGTTCTGGAATCATTATTTTTCCAACCGGTGTGACAGCATGAGCAGGTGCCCGCTCCGAGCAAAACACCGCGGCATCGCTAGGGCGTCACAATATTAAAGCTATCGTTCGATGCGCCCAGTAGCGAAAAGAACGTTATTAAGCGCAAGACGCTACCATCCACTTTTAATGCATCACTTTTGATCATATCGAGAACGCTAACCTGCCCGCCCACCAATCCGAGGAACATGGATTTTGTCAGGGTTAAACTGGCATCGGCCTTTGGATCGGTCGCCGCCTCGCGATAATAGAGTACGGAATTGCGCACTTGCAGAACGAAGTTTTGATCGAGATCGCTAAAGCGGATATTAATCACCAGCGCTTCACCCTCCGCCTTGTCCGCATCGAGCTTGACTGATAGCGCCTTCATAAATTCAAGCAATGGCACTTCGTTTAAAAACGCGGCTGACGATGCTACCGAACGCATTTTTGGCGGGCCGTTTTCCAATTCGTCAACGCCCATCAAATAGATATCGCGCCAGAGCGAAGATTCCGCCTGATAACCCAACTGTCGATAAGCGTCTGCCAACATGGCCTTGGCTGCGCGGTTATCCGGATCGGCGAAAACCACATGGTTCAACACCTCAGCCACCCAGCGATATTCGCCGCGCGCTTGATAAGCCGCCGCTTTGCTCAAAATGGCATCTGCCCCACCCATAAATTCGACATAGTGTTCAGCAGCATGCAGCGGCGGCAGTGGATCTAAATTCGCTGGATTGCCATCGTACCAGCCAAAATAGTGTTGATAGACTGCGCGACTGTTGTGACTCAATGTGCCGTAGTAACCGCGCAAGTGAAAATTACCTGCCAAACTTTTCGGGAGCTTGAGGGCTGCAGCAATCTCTCTAGGCGTGTAGCCAATATTGGCTAACCGCAGTGTCTGGTCGTGGGTGAAGCGATACATATCCTGCTGCTGTTGCATTTGCGTGATGATGCGCTCATGCCCCCAGGTCGGCCAGTGGTGAGAATTAAAGAACACCTCAACCTGATCGAGGCGATCAATGGCTTCGCCAATATAGTTGCTCCACAGCAGTGCATCGCGCACTTTAGCGCCGCGCAGCGTCAGCACATTGTGCATGGTGTGACTGAGAACTTCAGCGCCGCAGAAAGCCTTCCAGCGCGGTAAGTAAAAAGTCATTTCAGCGGGTGCTTCAGAGCTCGGCATGTTGTAAAACTCAAAATCAACACCGTCGACAACAAGATTGACCTGACCTTTATCGATAACCACATTGGGCTGCAAAATCGAGGTGCTGCCGAAAATGACCTGCTTGCCTAAACCGGAATCCACATGACCGGTAGCAGACTTTTCTAAGGCGCTGCCATAGATGCTGGCTGCCCGCCGCATCATGGTCGGGCCGGCCATTACATTCTCGCTGGTCGCTTCAGCAATAAACCCCTCGGGGGCGATGATTGGGATATTTTTTTCAGCGGCATCCTGTGCCGAGAGTATGCCGACAGCGCCGCCAAAGTGATCGACATGGCTGTGGGTGAAAACAATCGCCGAAACAGTGATCTTACCCAACTGCTGCTCAGCAAAGGCCATCGCGGCCGTGACAGTTTCAATGGTGGTGAGAGGGTCGACAACAATCCAACCAGAGTCCCCTTTGATTAACGTGAGGTTGGCAAGATCGAAGCCTCGCAACTGATAGATGCCCTCTTCAACCTGGAACAACCCGCGAATATTGTTCAGTTTCGCCTGTCGCCAGAGACTGGGATTGACCGTGGCCGGCGCATCTCCCTGCAAAAAATCGTAGTCGGAGGCATCCCACATTTTCTCGCCAGCGGCACTGACAACAACGTCCCCAGAGGCAGCGGCGATCAAACCGCGGCGAGCGTCATCAAAATCTTGCTGCGCCGCCAAATCCAGCGTTTCCGCCATCCGCTGATGACTCGCTACGGTGTGCTCACTAGCCTGTAACTTATCACTAGTTGGCGTCGCAGAACGATCGCAGCCCGTGACAAACACCATGGTAGCAAGCACCAGTGCAGATACTCTTTTTTTGCTCAATCCGATCTGAAACATGATGAGGAATCCTTTTTTCTTAATCTAATAATGGTGACAATTTTTTGGTTGGCGCTTCTCGCTAGGGGCGCAAAAACAGCGAGAATTTCACCGGCAGCAGGCGACTCAAATAGTCCATCACATTAGAACCTTTACCCACTTTTATGCGCACCTTGCGCTTTCGCACACCGGTGAGAATGTCACTCGCCGCTTCGTCTGCGGTGGTCCAAAACCACGCTTCCGTCTTCGCCAACGCTTCCTCGGCCTCTTCGGGGCTCTGCTCTACCGCTGTGCGTCGCGCATTTTTCGCGATGGACGTTTTTATTCCAGAGGGAAAGGCGCAGGCAATATGCATATCTTTGCCGAGAAACTCAGCTTCATGACGCAGCGCATCGGTAAAGCCGCGGACAGCGAACTTTGAGCTGCAATAAGCTGTCTGAGTAGGCACGGTAAATAAACCAAACACACTGGAGACGTTGACGATACACCCGCGCTCAGATTGCGCCATGATGGGCCCAAACGCTTTGCAGCCGTGCACAACACCCCAGTAATTAATATCCATCACCCAACGCATATCCTCGAGAGACGCGTCCTTAAATAAAGCCCCTAGGGCAACGCCAGCATTATTTATCAGTAAATTAACCTGCCCGTGTTGGCTAACCACATCGCTGGCGAAAAGCTGCATAGCCTGCCAATTGGCGACATCGACACAGTGCAGGGACACCGTCACATCGGACCGGAGGAGTGTTTTTGTCTCATCGAGACCCGCTCTGTTAATATCGGCGAGGGCAAGATGACAGCCTTGAGTGGATAACTGAATCGCCAGGGCGCGGCCAATACCGGAACCGGCACCTGTAATCACCGCGACTTTGTTGTTGAAATTTTTCATCTATCAGCCTTTTTTATTATTAGAAAACAGCCCCGAGTCTATTGCAGGCTCGAGGCTGTTCTTTGATCGGCTTTCTATTTTTACGCTATCGTCTTTAGCACACTTCAAAGAGGCCCGCAGCACCCATGCCGCCACCCACACACATGGTGACAACCACGTACTTAACACCGCGACGCTTACCTTCCATCAAGGCGTGAATAACCATCCGCGCACCGCTCATGCCAAATGGGTGGCCAATTGAGATCGACCCGCCATTGACATTTAAACGCTCCATAGGAATGCCCAGCTTGTCGCGGCAGTAAATCACCTGTACGGCGAAGGCTTCGTTCAGTTCCCACAGGCCAATATCATCCATCTTCAATCCTGTACGCTGCAGCAACTTGGGGATTGCGTAGACAGGGCCGATACCCATTTCGTCGGGTTCGCAGCCTGCCACAGCCATACCGCGGTAGATACCCAGCGGCTCCAGATTGCGCTGGGATGCCAATGTGCTGTCCATCAAAATAACCGCAGCAGCACCGTCAGACAACTGAGAGGCATTACCGGCAGTAATGGTTCCACCATTGCGCACGGCTTTAAGGCCAGACAGATTTTCTAGGGTGGTACCTGGACGATTGCCCTCGTCTTTCGTCAGGGTAACTTCCTGTTGCGTCACTTCACCGGTTTCACGGTTGGTGACATTCATGGTCGCTGTCACGGGCACAATTTCGTTGGCAAATAAATCGGCTTCCTGTGCCGCTGCCGTGCGCGTCTGAGAAATCAGTGCATATTCGTCTTGGGCTTCGCGGGAAATATTGTAGCGCTTGGCGACCACTTCAGCCGTATCGAGCATGGGCATATGAATAGCGGGCGCATGTTTCATGGCTAAAGGGTCGGCGACGCGATAGGTGTTGAAATGTTCGTTCTGAATCAAGCTGATACTTTCACAACCACCCGCAAGCACAACAGGAGCGCCATCAAACATAATTTGCTTGGCACCGGTCGCGATTGACATCAGACCGGACGAGCACTGACGGTCAATAGTCATGCCCGAGACAGTCAAAGGCAACCCAGAGGCCAGTGCTACCTGACGGCCAAGGTTCATGGTCTGCGTGCCCTGCTGCATCGCGGCCCCCCAGATACAGTCGTCAATTTCGGCGGGGTCAATGCCGGCACGCTGCACCGCGGCAGTCACGGCGTAAGAGCTCATGGAGGGCGACTCAAGGTTATTAAATGCACCACGGAAGGCTTTACCAATGGGCGTGCGAGCGGCTGATACAATTACGGCTTCTTTCATAACGGGGTCCTTAATCAATAATAATGTGATGAGGGCTGAAGGCAACCGCCGCCAGCCGTCGGAATTTACTCGATCAGCTACGCCTTAAGCGCAGCCATGGCTTTCATGACAAACTTTTCGGTCTGCTTGCCACCCGACTCCAGCGCCTGCTGGTTGGAACTGTCAGACAGCGCGTCCCAGTTGGCAACAATTTCATCGGGATTCTGCTGCTCGACGGGTAGAAAAATACCGTCGGTTTCGTACATGCTGGCCTTGGCGTAGCCGCCGGCACCCGCACATAAAATCGTTCTTGTTGGAGCACTCTCAGCACAGAGCACCAGCGCGCCGGCTGTTACCGACTCTGGCGTCATCACCGCTAACACAGGCGCTGGCAACAGGTCTTCCGTCATGCGCGTTCCGGCTGTTGGTGCCAGTGCGTTGACGTGAATATTATTTTTTCCACCCTCGCGTACGAGGGTATTCATGAAACCCAGCACCGCCATTTTCGCGGCGCCGTAGTTACTCTGACCGAAGTTTCCGTACATACCACTTGATGATGTGGTCATGACGATGCGGCCGTAGTTTTGCTCCCGCATAATGTCCCAGACGGCTTTGGTGCAGTTGACTGAACCCATTAAATGCACGTCCATAACCAGCCGGAAATCTGCCAAATCCATCTTACTGAATGACTTGTCACGCAAAATTCCAGCGTTGTTGATCAAAATATCAACACGTCCCCACTTGGCCATGGCCTGCGCCACCATATCGGCGACTTCGTCGTACACAGCGACGTTGGCACCGTGAGCGATGGCTTGGCCGCCGGCGGCTTCGATCAGTGACACCACTTCGAGTGCTGCAGCTGAAGAGGCGCCGGTGCCATCTCGCGCACCACCTAAATCGTTGACCACCACTTTTGCGCCGCGAGCGGCTAACGCCAACGCATGCGAGCGACCCAAACCGTTGCCGGCACCAGTCACAATGGCGACTCTTCCTTCAAAATTAATACTCATGATGTTCCTCGTTGTTCGTTAATAATGGCGTTTAAAAGGGTTAACGCGCCATTTGCACGCTTAACCACTCAGCGATTAATGCGGGTTTTTCTTCGCCCTCAATCTCAACCGTAACTTCGATTTTAAAGTCGAACTGGCCGGGGCGCTTTTCGATAATCTCTAACACAGTTGCGTGACAGCGAATATTGCTGCCCACTTTAACGGGCGCTAAAAATCGGACTTTATCAAAGCCTTTATTGACGCCCATATACATGCCGTTAATCACGAGGCTGTACCTTTCTGAAAAATAGGAGAGCATCGACAGGGTTAAAAAACCATGGGCGATCGTGGTACCAAAAGGGGTTTTAGCTGCGGCCACGGGATCGACGTGGATAAACTGGCGGTCTAAGGTGCAGTCGGCAAATACGTTGATTTGATCTTGGGTGACGTTAAACCAAGCCGTGGGCTCAGCAACATAACCGATATACTTTTCAATTTCGCTTTTTTCAATAACCATTGGCATAGAATTTCCCCTCACATGACTGCATTTGTTATCAATCCGTATTGAACTGGATTGTTCTTTTATGGGTGACCAGAATACCCTGTTTTGACCGTGAAATGCTATGTCTAGTTGGCTTCTGTTCACTATCAGCAGGGTCAATATGCACTTTTTTTGCGGTTGCCCGTGCCCTTGTGCATAACGATTGCAAGCTACGAGCGATGCTCTGCTGTACTCATTAACATTCCAAGCGCGACGGTTAGGATTGCTCCGTCCCGTTGAGTAAATTGAGTTGTAGACGCAGACCGTCTTCGCCGTCCTCATAATAGGCGGGCAGTTTTTTCAACAGAGTAAAACCAAACTTTTGGTAAAGAGTGCGTGCGGGTGATGGCGATGCTCTCACCTCTAAACGCAGCCGCTGACACCCACGCTGTCGCAGTTGTTCGATCAGCGAAGTGAGTAACAGCGTTGACAGACCCCTACCCTGACACTCAGGCATCACAGCGATGGAATAGAGCCGCGCCGGACGCTGCTGGCCGGGCACCAAACACACAGTGTAAGCGACTGGTTTGCCGTCCAATTCCGCTACTGTATTGAGCGCAACACCGCGACTCAGGAGGTAGCGCATCTGCCTCGGCGATATCTTGTCGCTGGTAAAACAACGCGACTCAATCACCAGCAGTGCTTCGGTATCGGCAACGGTGGCTGGCCGCACCTTCGCATCGAGCACGCTAGCGTCCCCGCAATTCAAGGCGACGGCAGAACTCTGCCATGACTTGCATATAGAGTTCGTCACCCAAATAGGCGTCTTCCACTTTGTAGTCCATGCTGGGATTATCATTGACCTCGATCACGTAGGCTCGCCCATCGACCTCTTTGATGTCGACGCCATAAAGACCATTGCCAATAATTTTGCAGGCTTTGATAGCGGCATCGAGCACCACTTTTGGCACTTCAAAGGTTGGCAGCGTTTCAAAACCACCGGAAAAATAACGCTTTGAATTATGGTTGTAGATTTGCCAGTGGTTGCGTGCCATGCGGTATTTGCAGGCGAAGATAGCCCGGCCGTTGAGCACGCCTATGCGCCAGTCGTAGTCGGTAAACAGGTACTCTTGCGCCAGAACCAGTGCGCTGGTCTCGAATAAGCGATCTAAGCGCTCGACAAGTTCGCTGCGGGTGGTTGCTTTGAATACACCATTGGAAAAGGAGCCCTCGGGCATTTTCAGCACCATGGGATAGGAGAACTGCTGCTCCAGTTGCTCGAGAGTGGCATCGCTGCGGTCAGTGATAACTTCAGTGCGTAAACTCGGGACATTTTGATAGCTAAAAGCGTCGTGCAAAAACACCTTATTGCAGCAGCGTAAAATCGATGCAGAATCATCCATCACCACAAGGCCGCTTTTCTCGGCCTTCAGGGCTAAACGATAGGTGTGATGGTCAATACCGGTGGTTTCGCGAATAAAGAGTGCATCGTAGTGGCTGATATTTTGCAGTTGGTCAATACTGAGAGCTTCCGCGTGAATGCCCTGCTTGGCCGCGGCTTTAATAAATCGCGCAATCGCTTCTTTGTCGCTCGGAGGGTTTTTCTCCTCAGGATTAACCAATATCGCCATCTCCCAGCGGTGGCGTTTCTGCGGTGCGCCGGTGCGCCAGACGGTTTGGATAAATTCGCCTAGCCTGACCATAAAATCAACGCGCTGTGCACTAGTGAGGGCGCCAAGGGGCCAGCGTTTGATATTGAAACTGAGTTTTCCTGCGCTGTCTTGCAAGGTTATTTTTAAGATTGGAGCGGGATATTGTGCAAAGATCTTACCCGCGACTTTTTTCAGTGACGGTTCATCGATCTTGCCAAAGTACACTAAGTGCTCGCGAGGAATATCACTGACTTCAAGCTCTGGAACTGCGCCGGTGAAGTGCAGCATGCTGCCTGATTCACTGCTTAAAAAGCGCAGCTCGTTAATGGTTTTTACACTCGGCAGCGCGATGTGCGAGCGGGCTTCGGCAAGTAGGGAGCAGTAGTAGCCTTTACTCAAATAGGTCTCGGTATCACAGAGATTAATAATCCGTGTCTTGGGCTCGTTTTGTTGCGGAAAATCGTTTAAATACTGTCCAAAGGTGACCACCTCAGCGCCGTACCCGGCAAAATCCTCTTCACCACTATCGACTACAAGCAGGGTCTTAATCATGTTTTATCTCTGTTAGTTGCGCGTAACGCGCGATTGTTTCTCTGGGGGCTGGCAAGACAATAAATCTGCCCACTCAGGAGTGCTATATAGGCTTAATTTTGCTCGACAGCAACTTTAGTTTTACGCCTTATACAGAGCGCCAACGGTGTCCTGCTCAAACAGTGGCGGCACAGCGCAAAACTGTGGCCTCAGTTACGGGAGTGCCATAAAAGTGCCATAAAAAAACCCCATTCAACAGTCTGAATGGGGTTTCCTATAAGTCGCTGTATCAGCTTGCGTTATAACCTGCCTGCCCAGCGCTGCACGCCTGTTACAGAATCCTTTACCAACCGCAGGCGCGGTCTTTGTTCTGATCCTTTAGCCAGCTATTAAGCGGCGCAAAGTAGTCAATAATCGCGCTGCCGTCCATTTGGCGCTGCCCTGTTAACGCTTCCATTGCATCTGGCCAAGGCTTGCTCTGACCCATCGCTAGCATCGCGCCCAGTTTGGCACCGGCGACTTTGTTGTTGTAGATGGAGCATTCATTGAGCGGGCCTTCATAGCCTGCCGCGGCGCAGAGTGCTTTGTGAAATTGAAACTGCATAATAAACGACAAGAAGTAGCGGGTATAAGGCGTGTTGCCCGCAACATGGTACTTGGCGCCTGCATCAAAATCGGCCTCACTGCGAGCCACTGGGGCACGCAAACCTTGGTACTCTTCGCGCAACTTCCACCAGCTGGCATTGTAATCTTCCGGCGCAATTTCACCGGAGAAGACCTTCCAGCGCCACTCGTCAATCATCTTACTGAACGGCAGGAAGGCAATCTTGCTCAGCGCCAGTTTCATCTGCTTGTTGATGGTGGCTTCGTAGCTGTCGGTAACTGCTCCGATTAATCCTTTCTGCTGCAGATAGCTCGGTGTCATAGAGAGCTGAATGGTGTCGCCAATGGCTTCATGGAAGCCATCATGGGCACCGCCTTTGAAATACGAAGGCTGATCTTTGTACATTTGGTAGTAGTAGATGTGCCCGAGTTCGTGATGCAGGGTGCCGAACTGCTCTTCGTTAATTTCGACGCACTGCTTGATGCGCGGATCGCTGCCACCGCCCATATCCCACGCGCTGGCATGACAAACCACATTGCGATCGCGGGGCTTTTTAATCATTGAGTTTTGGTAAAAACTCTCAGGCAATGACGGCAGTCCCAGCGAGGTGAAGAATCCCTCTGCGGTTTTGGTCATCTTCATCTCATCATAGCCTTGATCCACTAAGGCTTTGGTGACATCTAACTGCCCAACCCCTTTGTAGGGCTCCATAATGTCGTAAATATTGTCCCAGGTCTGAGACCACATATTGCCCAGCAGATGCGCTGGAATCGGCTGATCTAACGGCACGCGATCGGCACCATAGGTCTCGCTGAGTTTAGCCCGCACATGGCAGTGTAGCTCTTCGTAGAACGGCTTGACCTGCTCCCACAGACGACGCGCTTCCACAACAAACTCTTCGCTCGGCATGTCGTAACCGCCGGTCCAGAGCTCAGCTAAGTTTTTAACGCCAAACTCCTTGGCGCCCTCATTGGCAATTTCGACAAAACGCTGGTAGTCCTTGCGATAAGGTGGCGACACTTCACGCCAGCCCTTCCACACATCGAGCAGCTCATCGTAATCGCGGGACTGCGCGAGAACGGCTTCAAGCTCCTGCAGTTCACGGCATACGCCCGCCTCATTACAGTATTTTCCGGCGCCGTATTGGCCTTCCATATTGGTGAGGATTTCCGACAATTCCGTGCGTAGCGCAGCATCGTCTGGTGCTGGGGCCGAGGACCCACGCAACATTAACTCGATGGCGCGAGCGGTACGCTCGTCCATCTCTGCACCCTTATACTGTTTTGCCTGCTTGACCACGGCGCTCTCAAAGGCAAGACCGCGCTCGCCGGCCTTCGCTGCCAGGACGGCCGTATCCTGAGTAATGTAAGTGCTGCGCACCCAGGCTGCGGCATAACTCTCTTTCGCCAGCTCATTGCCCTCGCGCTCAATACGCGAGACGAAATCGGCGGGCGATTCAGCAGGCGCCTTGGCCTGATCACAGGCGCCCAGTAATAGTGCGCCCATTAAGGGCACGATAAATTTATGTTTCATCAATCTGCTCCACGCATCATTTTTGTAATTATGGGTGACACTAACAACATCAGAACGGCAATACCCAGGGCGATATAACCGACCTGAGTGTAAACTTCCACATACCCCGCCTTGGCAGCTGCGACGTTAGTCATCTGCCCGCCGATAGTCTCTGCGCCAGTGGTGCGCGCAATCATACCCGCGAGGAAATTCGATAATCCCGAGTAGAGAAACCATGCACCCATGGTCATGCCGACAATTCGTGCAGGTGCCAGTTTGGTCACCGCAGACAACCCCACAGGCGATACCATCAACTCACCCATGGTGTGAATCCAGTAAATCGCGAAAATAAAGAACACGGGTGTATAACCCATGGGGCCAGAGCCTTTCATACCCGCAACTAAGGCGAGGAAGCCGAGACCCGCCAAGGCAACACCCAAGGCAAACTTGACCGGTGTCGAGGGGTTTAGTTTGCGCTTGGCCAGCCACACCCAGAGCCATGCCATCAGCGGGGCGAAAATAAAGATAAAGCCTGCGTTTAGGGATTGGAATACGGGACCGGGAACAGACCAACCAAACATTTCTCGATCAACCAAGCGCGCCGTAAACAGATTCAATGATGATCCAGCCTGTTCAAACAGTGCCCAAAAGGGAATCTGCGCAAGAATAAAGTAAATCGCCGCGAACATACGCGAGCGCTCGTCACCCTTCAGCGCTACAAACCCATAACCCACAAGGCCGACAAACATAATAATGCCCAGCGGCCCAAGAATGCCGCCAACCAACTCTTCGTTCATGACCAAAAACATCGACACAGCGATAATCGCCACACCAATGAGGTAGCAGAGCCATTCGACATTAATAAACAAAAAGACCTTTTGCTGAAGTTTTTCCAGTGATGGTGGCTCGGCTCTGCCTTCCAACCAGCTTTGGTGTGAGAGGAAAATAAGCAGCCCGCCGAGCATGCCAATACCGGCCAAGCCAAAACCATATTTCCAACCGTAGACGATACCAAGGTAGCCGCAGAAGATTGACGACAAGAAGGAGCCTAAATTAATCCCCATGTAAAAAATGGTAAACCCAGAGTCACGCCGGGTATCGCCAAAACCATAGAGCGAGCCGACAATGGTCGAGATATTGGCTTTCAAAAATCCGCAACCGGCAATCAGCAGCGCCAGCGAGAGGTAGAGCATGTTCAGGTAAAACGGCTCGGTGACAACCGTCATATGGAAATCTTCGCGCTGAATAGTTGCTGGCAGCCCAACCGCTTCTGGCTCAGCGATATCCATGGTCGTCTCGGTAAACGTCACGTAGGAGGAACCGAGAGGGGAAATAATCTGCTGTTTCGCATCGCCACCGCGGCCGTCCAGCGCAATCTGGTACTCACTGTCTGCATAGTGCAGCAATTGCTTTGAGCCACTGCCCTCAAAGGTCATACCAAAGTGCCCCAAGGTCAGCAAAATCGCGCCGAAGGTCACCGCTTTTCTGGCGCCCAAGTACCGATCGGCCAGCGAGCCGCCAATAATCGTCATAACATAGACCAGCGCGGTGTAAGCGCCGTAAAGCAGGCTCGATTTTTCATCGGAAAATAAGAAGTGTTGGGTGAGATAGACAATTAACAGTCCACGCATCCCGTAGAAGGAAAAACGCTCCCACATCTCGGTTAGGAATAAAATTAACAGCCCTCTTGGGTGGCCAAGAATCGTGCGCTCACCCGCCGCGCCGTGGTCTGTGAGCGGATTAGTGGTAGTACTCATCGGTTGATATCCTTTTAGAATAGGTTCCGGTGTCTCACAGTACTGGCGAACTGCAGCAGGACTGACGACACTCTTTATTTTGGGATGCGCTGTGTGGCGTCAGACTTGACCGGCCAAACAGCAACAGTGCTGGCCAGTATAGACAAACCGCTCGAAAAACAAACCTTTTATCGCTCGCCCAAGATAACGACTCGGCTCAGGCGAAAATTGGCATCTGTTCAGCGATAAATGGCACCCATTACTAAGACAGTTACACCCTGCGCAGATAGTGTAGAGCGCAACCTAACAGAGTGCCGATCTATGACTATTGCCAACGCTCCGAAAGAACTACCCGAACACGCCGAATTTCGCAAAGAAATCGCCGCTTGGTTGCGCGCCAACACACCGGCAGACCCAGGCTTTCTGTTGCCGCAAACCTTTATGGAAGTCGGCTCCGACCAAGTCCTCGATTTTCTCCGCGAATGGCAGTTCAAAGTCTGGTCTGCAGGGTATCTCGGCATGGCCTGGCCCAAGCAATACGGCGGTCAGGGTGCAGCGCCCATTTATCAATCCATCGTCGACCAAGAGATGAAACGTCTGCGCGTGCCGATCTGCTTTAACGTGATCGGTTTGGGCTGGGCCGGCCCACTGATTCTCGATATTGGCAGCGACATTGAAAAAGAGAAGTATCTCAAAGGTATTCTCAATGCCGATGATATCTGGGCGCAGGGCTTCTCCGAACCCAATCACGGCTCAGATCTCGGCAGTATTCAAACCCGGGCCGAGCGCGACGGTGACGACTACGTCATCAATGGCAGCAAAATTTGGACGACTATGGGCAACTATGCCAAATACATGATTTTACTGGCCCGCACCGACCCACAGGCAGAACGCCGCTACAACGGTCTATCCTTTTTCCTCGCACCCATGAAAACCGCAGGCATCACCACCCAACCGATAAAAAAATTGACCGGCGAATATGGCTTTACCGAAACCTTTTTCACCGATGCACGCATTCCCGCCAATTGCATTATGGGTGACGAGGGTCAGGGCTGGCGCATTGCCATGAAGACTCTGCAGTATGAGCGCGGCGCTGAAGCAGGCGCGGCCGGTGGTATTTCGATTCTATCGATTGCGATGAATGATTTACTGAACATGGCGCAAGATATCGAGCGCGACGGCCAGCCTCTGCTAAAAGACCCCATTACCCGTGACAACTTGGTTAAGTTTTTGATTGAAGAACAGGCTCTCTATCTCGCCGAGCAGCGCGGCGCCATCCCCGCCCTCACCCGCGACTATCCCAACTCAATCGCCTTGTCAGGCAAGCTTCGCGGCACCGAGTTTTTCCGCCGCATGCGCCAGTACGCCCTGACCCTGCAAGGAGCCAATGGCGCGCTATACGTCGGCGACAGCGAGGCGACCGACGGCGGTTTCTGGCAGCGCGCCTATCTCAACAATTTCTCGACCACCATCGGTGGCGGCACGAGCCAAGTCCAGGCCAATATTATTGGCGAACATGTACTCGGCCTACCAAAGGATTAAGGGAAAAAATCATGCGAAAAACCAATCTAGCAATGGCCTTTAGCTACGAACAAGCAATGATTTTGGACAGTGCAAAAGCCTTTTGCAGTGACAAATCAACCATCGCAGCCGTGCGCAATTTACTCGACGGCGAAACTGGGTTTAACCCACAGGTGTGGCAAGAGATGGTTGCCCTCGGCTGGACCGGCATTGCCATCCCCGAAGAGTATGGCGGCTTAAATCTTGGCGTGGGCGCCCTGGTGCCACTGGCTGAAACTATGGGTCGCCATCTGCTGGGCACGCCGCTTATCTCTAGCGCGCTGACCGCACAAGCCATTCTGCGCAGCGGCACTGAGTCCCAGCGCGCTGCTTGGTTGCCTGCGTTGGCCGACGGTGCTGCAGGTGCCCTCGCCCTGCTCGATAACGAAGACTGGGGCGGCGACTTTAGTGGCTGCACAGTGAGCGGCAGTGGCGACAACTT
This sequence comes from SAR92 bacterium BACL16 MAG-120619-bin48, assembly GCA_001438605.1. Taxonomy (GTDB): domain Bacteria; phylum Pseudomonadota; class Gammaproteobacteria; order Pseudomonadales; family Porticoccaceae; genus HTCC2207. Next base: position 44,647 of record LIDE01000009.1, read on the forward strand.
AACCCTCACGGGGCGCAAGTTAATGGTTGCCGATGGCGCTGTTGCGGATCTTTTTGTGGTGTCAGCCAGCCATGCGGGGCAGCCGGTTCTGGTTTTGGTCGAAGCCAAGCAATTGCCGGCTGGCGCACTTGAGTCTAAAACACTCATTGATGAGACAAAACGCGCCTGCAATGTCGATTTCAGTGGCGTGACAGTGACCTCAAGCGCTCTGCTCACACCATCCGCAAGCACGCTGCATGAGCTTCGCCTGATCGGCGCGCTGCTCACAGCCGCGGAGGCTACCGGCACTGCCGCAGCCGCTCTCGACTTGATTGTCAGCTACCTCACCACTCGAGTGCAGTTTGGTCGCTTAATTGGTTCTTATCAGGCATTAAAGCACCCCACTGTCGAGATTTTGTTACAGATGGACGCTGCTCGCTCCCTGATTTACCACGCGGCAACCTTAATTGGCGACGGCCCCATCGACAGCGACACTGAAATTGCCTGCCGTATGGCAAAAGCGCAAGCCACCGAGGCACTCTTGTTCGCCGGCGACCGCGCCGTGCAGTTTCACGGCGGCATGGGCTTTACCTATGATTGCGATGCTCAGCTCTATATCCGCCGAGCGCAGTGGGCGCAGCATCAATACGGTGACGCTCAGCATCACCGGCGCAAACTTGCAGACTTGTTGTTGGATTGAGCCAGCTAACACGAGGGCAGTCTCAATGCTGCTACCCTGTGACGCGCAGCGCAATGCCAGCAAGATCTGTACTTGCGGCAATCTAGTCTGACAACAAAACCGTAGAACGCTGTAAGCTGGTCTTGAGGGTGCCAGTGAGACGTCGGGGCGTGCTAAAGTATGGCATTGTCCGGACTGCTAAATAGTTCAAAAGTGCGGCGACATCTGCAAAGGGATATGCGATAGCCTCCGTGCACTATCGTCACAACGAGAATAATAAAAAATGAAAAAAGCACACACTATTATCGGAATTGTCATCTCTCTGGTTATTGGCGCGTTGGTCATACTCGCCGGCAGCCACGGCAGTATTCCAGTTGCTGGCCTGCCTCTGTTCGCCCTGTGTGGCGTCATTGGCTTCGCGCTCCACTGGTCGGTATTTGTCCCATCTTATATTTTCCAAACAGAGCACTACTTCGATTTAACCGGTTCCATCTCCTATATCAGCACGGTGGCCGTGGCTGCGGCACTGAACCCCCAACTGGACGCCCGCGACATTATTATTTGTGCGATGATTTTTATCTGGGCTGCGCGACTCGGCTCGTTTCTGTTTTGGCGAATCAAGAAGGACGGTCAAGACAAGCGTTTCACCGTGATGAAAACCCAGCCGATTTGGTTTCTCATGACCTGGACCCTCGGCGGACTGTGGGTGCTGGTAACCATGGCGGCCGGCCTTGCCGCCATCACCTCAAGCACAACCGCAGAGATGGGCCCGCTATCTTGGCTGGGCTGTGCCCTGTGGCTGTTCGGCATGACTGTAGAAGTGATGGCTGACCGCCAGAAAACCCAGTTCCGCGCTGTGCCTGAAAATCGCTCACGCTTTATCACCACCGGTCTCTGGGCCTGGTCGCGACACCCCAACTACTTTGGCGAGATCACCCTCTGGCTCGGCCTCTCATTAGTGGCTTTGCCCGTGCTCTCTGGCTGGCAGTTGGCGACCATGATTTCGCCGGTGTTTGTCTATCTGCTACTGACAAGGGTCAGTGGTATTACGCTGCTGGAGGCAATGTCGAACAAAAAGTGGGGTGATGACCCCGCCTACATCGCCTACCGCGATTCCACGCCAGCACTGATGCTGCGCAAACCGCGGGGGCGTTGAGAAGAGATTGCTCTAGGCTGAGTGGCGTTGTAAAAACAGTTTGATCTGCTCAAACGACGCCTCAGCTTCGGGAAGCTCTGGATAGAAAATTTGCCATACATGGGGCACGTGCTGCCAGCGTTGCAGTGTGGCGTCAGTGCCCGCTGCCACAGCCTTGTTCACATAGCGGCGACCATCGTCGCGCAACATCTCATGGTCACTCACCTGCACCAAAATCGGCGGCAAGCCAGACAGGTCGCCTAATAATGGCGAAATCGCTGGCGCTGTAGGTTTAGCTTTACCCGACCACCACTGCACCGCAAACAACAGCCATCGAGGCACTTTATTTAGCCCTTTGGCCAGCGGTTTGAGAATAATATCGGTATCCATATTAGTGCTAAGGCTTGGGCTGACCATGCGCGCATCAGTGACGGGAGAGAGCGCCACGGCCGCATTCGGCGCCCGCCGGCCACTATCCCGCACCCAAGCGAGCAGAGACAACGTTAAATTACCTCCGGCAGAATCCCCGGCAACGTAGACCGTGGTCGCAGGTGCTGCGCCATCAGGACCCTGCTGCAGCATCCAGTCGTAAGCAGTGCGGCAGTCTTCCACCGAGGCCATGCGGTTGTGCTCAGGCATCAGGCGATAATCAATTGCCAGCACCGCTGCATTGCTGATTTCAGATAATTTACTGGTAATCACACGATGGCTTTTCGGGCTGCCAAAATAAAATGCACCGCCATGAATATAGAGCAAGCGACGGTCGCTATTGACGCCAGGAGCAACAACCCACTCTGCGGGAACGCCGCCAGCATCAACGGCCGTGACAGCACTGACAATCGGCGCGTTGGCAAACATATTGTTAATAATGTCGCGGGTAGCCACTAACCGCTCAGTCACGCCCATATGCGCTGTTGCGCGATGACTGCCGCCGATGCGCTCCATGATGGCATCGAGCGCGGCAGCAGAATCCATCGCATCAAATTGATGCCCCTCCGGCAGATCAAATTCTGCCATCGGGTCTTTCCGAGTGACAGCATACGCCGTCACAGCGGCCCCCACTGCCACAGCACCGCCGATTATTAGTGCACTCATAAGCTGCTGTAACTCAGGTGGTTAAACTTTTTCTGGTGATAATCACCGTCACCAAAGGTCACATTGATAGTCATTAAGCGCTTTACATAATGGCCAATATTCAGCTCGTCGGTCATGCCAATACCGCCATGTAGCTGTATGGCCTCCTCGCCCACTTTGCGGCCAAACTTGGCAACGGTGGCTTTGAGGGCGTGCACAGACTTGAGCAGCTCGGTGTTGTCCATTTCCGGGTTGGCAGCGATATCGTTGGCGTCGCAAAGACCGCGGTAGAGCATCGATTTGGTTTGCTCGCAAGCGATAAACATATCCACCATACGATGCTGCAGCGCTTGGAAAGAGCTGATCGGCGTACCAAACTGCTGGCGCGTTTTTGAGTACTCAACCGTCAGACTGTTAAGCATCGACATAATGCCCAGCGCCTCAGCGCTGAGCGCCATCAGTACCGTAGGCATAACGCCATCAACAAGATCTAAGCCTTCACCCACACCTTTTAACAGCTGGTCTGCAGCGACAATAACATTGTCAAAGGTGACGGTCGCTGCGCGCTGGCCATCCATTGTTTTGTAGCTTTTAACCGTGACACCAGCTGCTTTGGAATCCACTAAAAAGAGACTGATACCCTGACGATCAAACTGAGAGCCACTGGTGCGGGCAGTCACGACAAACTTATCCGCAATTCCACCATTAAAGACCACGGTTTTTTCACCAGTGATGCTGTAGCCGCCGTCGCAGGCAGTCGCTGTGGTGGTGACATCGGCCATTTCATAGCGCGATTGCCGCTCTAAAAAGGCAAAGGAGCCCAGACAGCTGCCGTCGATCACCGACGGAATAATGGCTTCTTTCAAGGGCTCATTAGTGGACGCTGAGAGCAAGCCGCCAAATACAACCACGGTGGAGACAAAAGGCTCGACCACTATGCCTTTGCCGAGTTCTTCCATAATTGCGGCGAGATCTTCTGCCGTGCCGCCGAAGCCGCCGTACTCTTCCGCGAAGGGCACTGAAAGCCAGCCTAACTCGGCAAATGTTGCCCAAAAGTCGCGGCTCATGCCCTCTTCCGAGTCGATAATTTTACGGCGGGTGTCAAAGTCGTACTCGTCGCGAACAAAGCGCGCAACGCTGTCTTTGATCATGGTTTGTTCTTCTGAAAAATCAAAATTCATCTGTGTAAACTCCGAAAATCTGTTGTCTGTCGCTTAGAGGCCAAGTACGGCTTTGGCGATCACGTTGCGCTGAACTTCGTTAGAACCACCGTAGATGGTTGCGGCTCGTCCATACATGTAATTTCTGCGCGCTTCGTTGGCAAAGTTGTGTCCCAGCTCGGTATTGTCCAAGTCGCCTTGCAGCGCACCGCCGTAGTAGGAAGCCAACTGCAACTGCAGCTCTTGAATCGCTTGGGTAATTTCAGTGCCTTTGATCTTCAGCAGCGACGACTCGGGACCGGGCTGGCCGCCAGCGGCCATCGAGGCGAATACGCGCAGCTCGGTGTATTCCAGAGCCATTAGCTCCATCTCAATATCGGAAAGACGCAGTTGGAAAATAGGATCTTTAATCATCGCTTGACCACCGTTAACTTCCGCAGCGGCGCGCAACTTTAGCTCACGAAGCGCACGCTTCGAGTCCGCGACTTCCGCCATACCGGTGCGCTCGTGGGCCAACAGCGCCTTGGCGTAGGTCCAGCCCTTGTCCTGCTCACCAATTCGATTAGCTACAGGCACCAGAACGTCTTCAAACAGCACTTCGTTCAGGCTGTGCTTACCGTCGATACTGACAATGGGCTTAACCGTAATGCCGGGAGTTTTCATATCGATCAGCAAAAAGCTAATGCCTTGCTGGCGACGAATATCTTTGGTGGTGCGAACTAAGCAGAAAATCCAATCAGCGTACTGAGCGAGCGTGGTCCAAATTTTGCGGCCATTGACGATATAGTTATCACCGGCATATTCAGCCGTCGTGCTCAGCGCCGCGAGGTCAGAGCCAGCGCCTGGCTCAGAGTAACCCTGACACCACCAGTCATCGCTGGACAAAATGCGCGGCAGAAACTTAGCTTTTTGCTCCTGGGTGCCGAAGGTATAGATCACCGGCGCCACCATTTTTAAGCCAAAAGGCACAACATCAGGGATACCGGCGGCACCGCGCTCTGTCTCGTAAATAAACTTTTGTGTGACGGTCCAACCGGTACCGCCGTATTCCTTTGGCCAACCCGGCGCAATCCAGCCCTTGGCATAGAGTTTTTTCTGCCAGCGAATCATAGCGTCTTTATAGTCGTCTTCGGGCTTAACACCCTCCGGGCTCACCTGTGTTGGCTTGTATTCGTTGGCAAAAAATTGACGCACTTCATCTCTAAATTCAAGATCCTGTGCTGAGAAATTAATATCCACGTGGTTCACTCCCCGGTTGTAGTATTGTTGCCACAGCATAAGTTGTGGCATTTAGTGTGTCAATACGATAGAACTCGCCGGTCAGCGATCGAAAACCTTGGCTGCAAAAGTCGGAGCACATGGCCTGGACCGAAGGCTGATGGCACTGCGGCGGCTGACGCGCAAAGCGAGATACCATACCGCCAGAACGTATATCACCCTCAGAGGGCCGGAACGCAGTCTAAGTTTTACAAACAATTGTTTCGGTGAATGGAGGGATTACATTTACCCATAATTCTGGCGCGTATGTTGGTTATAAAAAAAGGAAAGTGAACTATCTTTATAAAAACCGCCTTACAAACAGTATCCCAATGGCGACGCAGGGGCCAATGCCAAAAGCGAAAAACAGTGTACCTACTCCGACCACACCACCAAGATACCAGCCAATTGAAACCACCGTGACTTCAATCCCTATTCGGATAGTTGCGATAGGCATTCCCGTTTTTGCCTGCAAGCCGGTCATGAGACCATCACGAGGTCCTGCACCCAGATTCGCGGTAAGATAAATTCCTGACGCTAGCCCCACAACCAACACACCAATTGCTGCTTGTATAAGCTGCCACCGCAAGGTTTCCGGATAAGGCAGTAATACCAATGAAAAATCTATCATGAAAGCTATAATTAAAGCGTTCAACAGCGTGCCCATACCTGGTTTTTGCCGCAATGGAATCCATAACACTAAAATAGCAAAACTTACGATCATGGTAACAAAACCAATACTCCATCCGGTTTTTCCGCTTATTCCCTGAGCGAGCACCGTCCACGGACTTACACCCGCTCCGCTGGCAATTAAGATCGATTCCCCCAATCCAAATAAAACCAAACCAAGGTTCAGGTAAAAGAACGTGAGCAGTTTAGGTCGCATGTTGTAGGGGGTTGATGAACTCCAATGCAAACGCGGTACTTTTTTGACAGAAAAAATTTTTAACACCGGCCATAGCGCTTCGAGCAACATGGGTGTAATCCTTTTCGGTAGTAAGAAACGAGCATTCAGTCCAACAATCTGCCAGAAATATTTATTTCATGCAGATATCGAACTCGTCGAGAAAATTTGGCTCTCACACCACAATCACAGACTGGTAAGCCAATCGAAGATTAGACGAGGGAACCACAAAAAACAATTAAACACTGGCCGCCAGATAGCTTGCCTGCTTGATCGCGGCCTTGGCATCAAGCTCTGTTGCTTCAAAAGCGCCGCCAATTAAGCTGACCGAGAGGCCCGATTCCAATAGTTGATCATAGAGATCACGCTGTGGCGTCTGGCCCGCGCAGACAACTACTGTGTCTACCGCGAGAACGTGCTCTTGGCCCGCGATGCTAATGTGCAGGCCACTGTCATCAATTTTGCGGTAGTCAAGTCCGTTCATCATCACTACACCGCGCTTGGTCAGCGACAGGCGATGAGTCCAGCCAGTGGTTTTGCCCAGCCCACGGCCCACGGGGGTCGCTTTGCGCTGTAACAAATAGAGCTGTCGATCCGCTTTTTCAACCTGCGGGACAACACCGGTGACACCGCCGCGGGGATGGTTTTTGAAATCGACGCCCCACTCCCGGGCAAACACCTCTTTGTCCAACGCCGCGCTGACACCGCTGTGCATAAGCAGCTCAGACACGTCAAAACCAATACCGCCAGCACCCATCACGGCAACCCGCTTGCCCACCGCCGCCGTGCCTCGAATAACATCGATATAACTCACCACGCTGGGGTGATCTATTCCCTCAATCTCCGGCCTGCGCGGTGTGATGCCCGTGGCAATAACAATTTCTTGGTAACCGCCCGCTCGCAGTTGCTCGGCATCCACTCGGGTGTTCAAGCGCAGGTCGACCTTATGAATGTCGAGCATGCGCCGGTAATAGCGCAGGGTTTCGTAAAATTCTTCTTTGCCTGGAATTTTTTTTGCCAGATTGAACTGACCGCCAATCTCGGCAGCGGCGTCAAATAGCGTCACCCTATGCCCCCGTTGCGCTGCGACCGTGGCGTAGGCGAGTCCGGCAGGCCCAGCCCCGACCACCGCAATGGTTTTGTGGGATGTGCTTGGCAGATAGTTGAGCTGAGTTTCATGGCAGGCGCGCGGATTGACTAAACAGGAGACTTCTAGACCGCCAAACCCGTGATCCAAACAGGCCTGATTACAGGCAATACAGGTGTTTATTTCGTCTTCGCGGCCTTCGTAGGCCTTGATTGCGAGATCAGGGTCCGCGAGCATCGGGCGCGCCATGGAGACGATATCGGCATGGCCGTCGCGCAGCACTTGCTCGGCCACATCGGGCATATTGATTCGATTGCTGGTGATTGTCGGAATCGATAACTGCGCCCGCAGACGCCCTGTCACCTCGGTAAAAGCGGCCCGCGGAACCATGGTGGCGATGGTTGGGACGGTCGATTCATGCCACGTGAAGTGGGTGCTGATAATCGTTGCGCCAGCCTCTTCCATAGCTTTACCCAAGGCGACTACTTCCTGCCATGACATACCGCCCTGCAACATATCCATGGCTGCAATGCGAAAAATTAGAATAAAGTTTGTGCCGAGTTCAGCGCGACAGCGTCGCATAATTTCCAGCGGAAAACGCATGCGATTTTCATAGCTACCGCCCCACTGGTCGGTACGGCGATTGGTTTTCTCAACCAGAAAGGTGCTCAACAGATAACCCGCAGAGCCAATAATTTCTACGCCGTCATAGCCCGCCAGTTGAGCCATCTTGGCACAGTTAACATGATCATTAATCTGCTTTTGCACACCGGCTTCGTCTAGCTCATTGGGGGTTAAAGGCGATAACCGCGAGCGCACGGCGGAGGGCGCAACAAGCTTGGGGGTTTCGGCAAGCGCGCCGGCATGCAGTATTTGCATACAGATTTTGACCGCTGGATCGACCTCATGCACTGCCTGAGTAATTAGCCTATGCTGGGCCGCATGAGCCGGGGAGGACATTTCAGAGCCCATACCGCCCTCTTCATTGGGCGAAATACCGCCGGTGATCATCATGCCGACGCCACCTCTGGCGCGCTCAGCAAAATAGGCCGCGAGCCGCTCAAAGCCGCCGTCGACCTCTTCGAGTCCAGTGTGCATCGAGCCCATAAGAATACGGTTTTTTAACTGGGTAAAGCCAAGATCTAGCGGCGCAAACAGGTGTGGGTATTTTGGGTGAGCAGGCATTATTTTTCGCCCTCGTCGGCCATGGCTGTCTCAGGTATCACTATATCGAGCAGCAGATCGTCAGCGGCCACCTGCGTACCCGCAGCCACCATTACCTCTCCCACTGTCCCATCGATTTCAGCCAAAATTTCGTAGTGCATTTTCATGGCTTCCAAAACTGCTAACCGCTGCCCTTTTTTAACGCTGTCGCCTGATTTTACGAGCACTTCAAGCAACATGCCGTGCATTGGCGCCACCACACGCCCTCCGCCGACGCCTTCAATGGCGGTGCCGTCGAGCACTATTCGATCGCGATAAAGTGCACTGCGGCCCTCGACAGAGCAATGCAGGTGGCCCTTTTTCGGCTGCATAAAAATTGCATGTTGCTTGATTCCGTTGACTTTTGCGACAGCCAGCGCGTCTTGCCGCGACAACAGTTCAATCTCTGCTGACAGTTCGGGATTATTGATGCAGGTGAGTCGATAGGTGTTGGCAGCAATCGGGGTTACCGCGAGATCGTAGACGCAATCGCCAAACTTGTATTGCTTGCGCGACACCAGCGCGCTGGCACTCGACCAGTCTTTGAGGCTTGCGCTCACCTGCAAACTGCGCGACATCAGTTGCTCATGGTCAAGGCTAAGATCAATCACCGCAGCGACGGCGCTATCTGCAAAGCTCGCTGGAAGGCTCTGTAGATCCTCTTCAGAGAAGGCTTCAGCGATAAAAGCTGTGGTTGCCTCTCCATCAATAAATTGTTGTTTTTCAAGGCATTGAATAAGAAACTTAAGGTTATTTGGAGTTCCAAAAAGCGCTGTTTCACGAAGCGCGCCAATTAACCGTAGACGGGCAACCTCTCGCGTTGGGCCGTAGCCAATCAGCTTTGCTACCATGGGATCATAGAACGGAGAAATACTCTGACCGGACTGAATACCGCTGTCTACCCGCACACCCACACCACTGCCCGGGCGCCATAAATCGACGGGGCCCGATGCGGGCAGAAAATCTTGACTTGGGTCTTCGGTGTACAGGCGCACTTCAATCGCGTGGCCTTCTAGGGTGATATCTGACTGCGTTAGACCCAGCGGCAAGCCCTGCGCTACTTGAATCTGCAGGGCGACAAGATCGAGCCCCGTAATCATCTCCGTCACCGGATGCTCTACCTGCAAACGCGTGTTCATTTCCAGAAAGTAAAACTCGCCGCGAGCGTCCAGCAAAAACTCCACGGTGCCAGCGCCGCGATAATTCACGCTCTTCGCTGCATTAACCGCTGCTTCGCCCATTTTTGCGCGCAATTCAGGCGTCATAATTGGGCACGGTGCCTCTTCAACCACTTTTTGATGACGGCGCTGCACCGAACAATCGCGCTCACCCAAATACAGGGTGTTGCCCTGTGAATCAGCAAACACCTGCACTTCGACATGGCGCGGCTTAATAATGGCTTTTTCTAGAATCAATTCTCCTGAGCCGAAGGCGCTCTCTGCCTCTGCCCGTGCCAGTTTGAGGGCGTTGGCAAGATCTTCGGCGCGATGCACCAAGCGCATACCGCGCCCACCACCGCCTGCCGCGGCTTTTACCATCAGCGGCAGCTCAATCTTTGACCCTTCAGCCAGCAGTGCAGCGTCGGATTGATCGCGGCCCTCGTAACCCGGCACGCAGGGTACGCCAGCAGCGATCATGCGACGTTTAGCCTCGGCTTTATTGCCCATCACTTCAATCGCTGCGGCGTCTGGACCAATAAACACTAGTCCGGCAGCCTCTACCGCTGCCGCAAAGTCGGCATTTTCACTGAGAAAGCCATAGCCGGGATGCACCGCTTCAGCGCCACTCATCGCAGCCGCCTGTAAGATCTGCTCGGCCAGCAAATAGGACTCACCGACGGGACCAGGCCCTATACGCACGGCGTCGTCAGCCATCTGCACGTGAGGCGCCGCTATATCGGCATCGGAGTAGACCGCCACCGTGTGATAACCCAGCTGTTTCGCTGTGCGAATAATACGGCAGGCGATTTCGCCGCGGTTGGCAATCAAAATACGGTTGAACGGTGTAGCGGTTTTGATGGTTTTCATCGATAACATTCCTAAACTCGTTGTTCGCTAGCGGTGGTCAGCCGCCCAATAGGGCTTACGCTTTTCAACAAAGGCGGCGACACCCTCGCGCCCTTCGTCACTCAGCATGCAGTGGGCGAAGCCTTGAGACGCAAAATCCAAAGCCTCTGGCCGCGGTCGGCGTAGGGTTTCGAAAAGAATACTTTTGGTCACGGCATTCGCCCCTGGCGCACAGGCGGCAACTTGGCCTAAAACGGTCTGGCATTGCGCCTCAAGCTCTTTAATAGTCTCAGCCACAGCGTGTGCGATACCCAGCGCAACAGCCTCAGTGCCACTAAAACGGGCGCCTGTGAGCATTAAACGCCGCGCTTGGGTAAGACCGACACGCTCGGTGACAAAAGGGGCGATTTGTGCCGGCGGAATACCGAGACTGGTCTCGCTGAGACGAAAGCGCGCATCGGCCATCACGAGGGTGATGTCGGCAACACAGGCCAACCCTAGACCGCCGCCAATGGCAGCGCCCTCAACGAGAATAATCACCACCTGCGGCTGTTCATTGAGCTTAATCAGCAGATCGCCAAAGCTGCGGTTGCTTTGCGCCACTTCTTCAGCGCTGATCACCTGCATGCCTGATTTGAAGCCTTTGATATCGCCACCGGCGCAAAACACGCCGCCTTTGCCGCGCAGCACAATCGCCCGCAGACTCCGGTCGTTATGCACGGCGTCGAGCACTGCGGAAAGCTCGTCGCTCATCTCTGCGGATAATGCATTCTTGGCCTCGGGGCGGTTTAGCCAGATGGTCAACACGGCGCCCTGCCGCTCTAGCAGCAGTGCTTTGGTATCGGGTAATACTGTTTTTGCTAAGTCTGTCATGGTTTATCTCACTAGAAAGCGGTTAGAGGCGTGCCACGCCAAAGCTATTTGGCCGCACCACGCGATGGCGCCCTTCGCGGACGGTCTCAAGCAGCATACCGAGCGTCTTGCGCAAATTGCGCGGATCAATCATGCCGTCGTCCATCATGTGACCCGAGGTATAAAAAGCATCAGACTGAGAGTCGAAAATATGCGCCAATACCTGCTCCTGCTGGGCGAGCATTTCCTCATCCGGCGCCACACCCATAGCCGCAGCCTTGCCGCGGGCTACCATCGACATGGTTTTAGCGGCCTGCTCTCCACCCATCACACCCATTCGCGCATTGGGAAAGGTGTAGAGGAAATCTGGATTGTAGCCGCGACCACACATGCCGTAGTTACCCGCACCGAAACTGGCGCCCGTCATCACAGTGATGCGCGGCACGTCGATATTGCGCACGGCTTGAATCATTTTCGAGCCGTGTTTGATCATGCCCGCCTGCTCAGATTTCGTGCCAACGATATAGCCGGTGGTGTTTTGGAAAAACAGGGCTGGAATATTGGCCTGATCGAGTAGCTGCAAAAACTGCGTGGCTTTGTTGGCACCCTGAGGGTCAATCGGACCATTGTTGCCAATAATACCAACCGATTGACCAAAGATTTCTGCCTTCAAACAGACAGTAGAGACTCCGAAGCGGGGTTTAAAGTCGAGGAAATCCGAGCCATCCACTACACGCGCCACGAGCTCACGCATGTCGTAAGGCGTGCGATAGTCTGTTGGAATCACCCCCGCCAGTTCGTCTGGGTCATAAATTGGCTCGAGAAAATCACGTTTTGGCGGTAATGGGCAGTTGTCATTCCACTGCAATCGATTGATCAGCTCACGGCATATCTGAATACCGTGGCCATCGTTTTCCGCGAGATATTCGGCAAGACCCGAGACTGTGGCATGCATCTCCGCCCCGCCCAACTCTTCCTCTGTGGCTATTTCGCCGGTTGCCGCTCGCAGCAGAGGTGGGCCCGCCAAGAATGCGCGCCCTGTGCCTTTTATGGCAATCACATAGTCGCTTAAGCCCGGCATATAGGCACCGCCCGCGGTGGAAGAGCCATGCAAAATAGAAATCACCGGTATTCCCGCTTTACTCAGCTTCGCCAGAGAGCCAAAAAGTGCCCCACCGCTGCTAAATCCTTCGACGGTATAATTCATCAGGTCACCGCCAGCGCTCTCAACCAGATGCACAAAGGGCAACTTCTGTTCCAGTGATATCTCTTCTGCGCGACTGATCCGATAGCCACCCGCGGTGGTTAACGATCCCGCCAAAATGCCACTGTCGTCAACCACGACGGTGCAGCGCACGCCCGAAATAAAGCCAATACCGGCAATAACCGTTGACCCGGGAATGGATTTGTCAGGATTTTTTGCATCAACCAAATACCCAGCAAGGTTGCCGATTTCAAGAAACGGCATGCCGGGATCGAGCAGGCGCGCCAAGCGCTCACGAGGCGTTAGCTGACCCCGTTCATCAAACCTTGGCTTGCGCTTTTCAGAGATCTCGCGGCCTCTCGCGTTAAGCATATTAAGCTTATCGACAAGGGCGAGCATCTCCGCACGTTGACGCAGAAACGTCTCTGAGTTGGTGTTTATCTTTGAGGCAAATACTGCCATGTCGTCTCTCCACTCGGGGCTAATGCGTTGTTAGTCAATTCTCCGCGCAGGGCACGGGTGTTAGTTCAAGGGATCGCCTAGGTCATAACTGCCGAAGTATCTCGGCACTGACTGGAATCTGTGCGTCGAGCAGCAACTGGCCAAATCCTTTTCCTTGGGCATCGTTGCGAATACTGGCCATGCCACCGCCGCCCAGTGCCTCGTGCAGTAAAAAATTGATGCCATTGATGCCAGGCATCAAAAAGCGCTGCACATAACAGCTGCTGTTGGTCGCCGCGGCATCGGGCAGGAAGTGCGCAAAGCGCAAAGCCACCGCCTGCTCGGTCAGGGCTGCATAAATGTAAGGAAGGTATTCAGGCTTGCGAGCAATAATGCCAATATTCGACTTGTCGCCCTTATCACCGCTGCGCGCCCAAGCCAACTTGACTAAAGGCACCGGTGTCAGGACGTCCCCATCGGTGATAGACGGCGGCACCGGCCGATCGATTGACCGCGAACTATGAGATATGCCGCACGGATCGGCACAGTCAATAAAAACGCCCTCAAGTTCAACCTGAATGGCCAGCGCGCCTTTGGGTAAGGCGAAGGAAAATAGCCGCACAATGGGAGAGGGTTTCGGGCGTCCCCCAGCAAAACCTGAAAGGCCCGGTGGCGTTGCCAAGCCAAGCCCCGTCATTTCTTTTAATAAAATGCCCACTCCGGCAGCGTCGGGATGTTTTACTGCAATCTTCATCGCTACTTCGCGAGATTCACGCTGCTGCGCGGCAGCGCCATACTGGCTTTCACAGCCAATCAACTCAACGCTGGTCTCGCTGAAGTCCGCCAACCCAAACTGTTTAAACGTGCGCCGGGAGGCTGCAAAAACTGCATCGGCAAACTTCCGCGCCTTTTTATCTGCATCTATACCGTACAGCGTCATAGTATGCCCGCCGCGCCACTGATCTGCGTAGGTGGTGCAGACTTTGTAACTATCCGGTGCAGGTGATCCAGTTGCGCCGCGAACAGCGACTTTGTTCTCACCCACCTGTTCAATCTGCACCTGAGAAAAGTCGCAGACTACATCGGGTAACAGATAGTCTTGAGGATCGCCGATTTCATAAACCATCTGCTCCGCCACTGTCCCCACGGAGACAAGACCGCCCGTCCCCTCTGGCTTTGAGCAGACAAATCTGCCATCTCGGCTGATCTCAGCAATCGGGTAGCCAATGCTCTCGAGGTTATTCACCAACGTCCAATCGGTAAAATTGCCGCCGGTAGCCTGAGGGCCACATTCCAAAATATGTCCCGCGAGAGAGCCCATGGCCAGACAGTCGAGATCGTCACGCCCCCAACCAAAGGCGTGGATACAGGCACCTAGAGTCACAGCACTGTCGACACAGCGGCCCGTCACAACAATATCGGCGCCTGCCGTTAGCGCAGCAGCGACGGGAAATGCACCAAGATAGGCGTTAACACTGGCAATTTTTTCGGTCGCAGGAAAGGCGTCGTCGCTAAACATTTCGCGATAGCCCTGGGCGGCAAGTGCATCGCGCTGGTCGAACAAGTCGTCGCCCAGCACACACGCGACGTTGAGATCGAGTCCAAGATTGGCGATAACCTCGCGCAGAGCATTCGCACAGGCCTGCGGATTAACACCGCCGGCATTGGAGACAATCTTCACCCCTTGGCGCGCAATTTCACGTAAATTGGGCTTCATGGCCGCTGTCACAAAGTCCAGTGCATAGCCCGCATCGGGACTCTTAGCGCGGGCGCGGGCCATAATCGACATGGTTATTTCAGCGAGATAGTCGTAGACAATAACGTCTAAGCTGCCGTCTTTGAGCAGTTGCGCGGTGGCATGCTGTGCATCACCCCAAAACCCACTGGCACCGCCGATACGAATTGTTTTATCCGACATCTAACCCTCCCCCTAACCGCAAACACAGGGCACAAAACATGCCCTTTACGCGGAGATAGTACTGGGTTATTCCCAGCCGCTCTTGGGAATGGATGCCATCAATCGCAGCGGAGATGCCAAATAGCACCCGTCAGACAAATTACGCAGCAACTTCCGATGCCTGCTCGCTAACGCGCCGCTGTAAGTAATAGGAGGCGACAAAAAATGCCGGAGCCGTGAAAATACCAAAGAAATCGCCCACCAGCAGTGACTTGGTCAGAGGCTCCGCCACCTGCGCCGCAAACAACAGGTCACTGATAAAACCAATCATCAATGCGCCCAAACCGAGCCCAAACAGATTGCAGGCAACTAACAACAAACCCGTCATTAATCCTCGCAGGCGCACAGGGGTAATATCCTGAACGGTCGAAAAAGCCGGCCCATAGAACGAGCTCACGCTGAACAGCGCTGTCGCCAACCCAATATAAAAGAACGGCGAACTAGGGTCTGCAAAGCGATAACCAATGGTCAAGGGTGCAATAACCACCATCATTATGGCCAAAAACCGAATGCGCCCGCCGGGCCAGCGCGCTTGATACCAATCACTGAGAATACCGCCCAAAAACGTGCCTGCGGTGCCGCAGACAATATAAATAAGCCCGTACAGCGTCGCCATTTCGCCGGGCGCAAAGCCGCGCTCGCGCTCCATCCAAACCATTACAAAGTTGCCAGCGCCTATCGGAATATGCAGCAAAATCGCGCCGATCATCGTCCACGCCAGCGCCGGGTTCGCGCGAATGACAGCCCATAGGTCGCGAACCGTATTGCGCAGTCCAACAGGGGCAATGGGTGGCGCTGCTGGCGCAAGCGAAGGCGGCTCCATAGCACCGCGGACAGGGTCCCGCATCAGCAGCAATCCAACAGCCAAGACAACCCCCAAACCGCCCATCAGATAAAAACAGTTGCGCCAGCCAATCATCGGCCCAAGTATACCGGCGACAATAAAACTTCCCCCCGCCCCTAACGGCACCCCAAGATAGTAAAGCCCGCTGGCTGTACCGCGCTGCGACTGCGGGAAAATATCTGAAATAATCGACATTGACGCAGGCGTCATAGCCGACTCACCGACACCAATAAATAACCTCGACACGCCGATCTGAAGGAAATTTTTCGCCGCCCCAGACACTGCCGTCAGCACACTCCATAAAATAAGCCCCGCAGCAATAAGCCGCGGACGGTGGACACGATCGGCCAATGCGCCCATAAACAGACCCATAATCGCGTAGAAGAATACAAACACCAGCCCCGTCAACAGACCGAACTGCGCATCAGTAAGCTGCAAATCCTCAATAATTCGCGGGCCAAAGCTGGCGATAAGATTGCGATCCACCATATTGAGGATATTTAACAACATTAAAAAGACGAGAATCCCCTTGGCTCTCGGTGCGGCTTTAATCGTACTCATGAATAGACGTCACTTTTTGTTGTTATAGAGAATTGCCCCACTGTATAGAGGCTCAGCGCAAATGTCAGCCCCGCTGTGCCAGCCACGGTTAGGCCTAGCCGCTTTTTCAGTGCCTCGCACTGGTGCGACTAAATACGCTTCCCCGTGCGATTAAAATATTATGGCAGTGTTTATGTCTTGATTTTCTGAGCAGACATTTCTACAGTAACAGTAAGCGGTCTCAAGCCTAGGCATGACCTAGGCACCATAAAAATTCAAAACGAGGTAGATGCTATGTCATTGGATGCAGTAACAGCAGGCTTAAGAGAAAAAGTTGGGGAAGATTGCGGATTGGGCGCCGTGCTCAAATTCGATTTCGGCACCGATGGAATATTAACCTTAGATGCTTCACAGGTGCCCAACGTTGTCAGCAACGATGATATCCCTGCGAAATGTACTGTCATTATCAGCATGGACAACTTTATGCTCATGGCCGACGGCAAGCTTGATGGCACCTCAGCCTTTATGTCTGGCAAGCTCAAAATTCAAGGCGATATGGGTATGGCGATGAAGTTAGGCCCGCTGTTGGCGTAACATTCTAGCGTAAAATTCTAGCGCAAGAGTTTAGCTCAAGATTTTGGTCTAAGATTTTGCGCTAAGGTTGTACTAGCGAAACAAAAACGCCCCGCGGTTGCTAAACAGCGGGGCGTTTTTTATGTGTCTCTGTTTTCTTCTGTCTCCCTGCTTCTTCTGTCGGTCCATCACGCTTTCCTTGCCCTGGCTCGCACATTACTTAAGAAAACTGCTCTCCGTGCCAATAGAAACGCTTTTTACAAACGCTGGGCGCGCTTTTAACCGTGCCAGATAATCCTTCACCTGAGGCGTATAACGCTCGGAGAAGCCGTTTAACTCGCCAAAGTAAAGCGCATAGCCCACGGCAATATCAGCAATAGTGAACCGGTTGTCACAAAGAAACTCACGATTTTCCATATGCGCATTCAGCCGCCGCAACCGCGCAATATACCAGTTGGCATAGTCCTCAGCCGCCTGCGGCAATTTGCGCTCAGCCGGCTCTAGAAATGTGTATCTCAGGTAGATGGTCTGTGGAAATGTCAGCGTGGCATCGCTGTGATACAGCCAGTTAAGATAATCACCAAACTCCGCATGATCCACCTGCAAGCCAAAATCATAGCGCTGATAACGCTCCACCAAGTAATGACAAATACCCGATGACTCTGTCATATGTGTCTCGCCATCGACAAAGTAAGGCACCGTCCCCAAGCTATTTATCGACAAAAAGTCTTTCTGAAAGACGCGCGGGGGAAAAGGAAGTTCGACCAAGTCATAGTCCATCCCCATCTCTTCGAGTGCCCACAACGCGCGCAGTGAGCGTGAATTGTGGCAGTGCCAAAGGGTTGGTTTCGTCATAATTGCAATACTCATTGTTGTTTTTAAAGGCCGTACTGGCGCGCCGCAAGGTCGCGCATAATTTCTTCAGAACCACCGCCAATTGCATTAACGCGCACTTCGCGATAAATACGCTCAACGCGGCCACCGCGCATATAACCCATACCACCGAGAATCTGCATCGCCTCGCGCGCACAAAACTCCATGGTCTGACTGCACTGAACTTTCAACAGCGCAATATCACCGGCATGCTCTGTACCCGCTTGAATCTGTTCAGAGAGAAGCTGCAAATACGCCTGAGTTGCATTAATACGCTGTTTCATCTCCGCGATCTTATGGCGAATCACCTGATGATCTGCGAGCCGCTGGCCAAACGTTTGCCGCTCACGGGCCCACTGTACAGCATCTTCCAGACAGACCCGAGAAAACGCCTCCATCGCAGCCGACATACCCATACGTTCGGCATTAAAGTTATTCATAATCACTTTAAAACCACGGTTCTCTTCGCCAATCAAATGGCTCACCGGAACGCGCACATTATCAAAATAAATCGTCGCCGTGTCTGAACACCACCACCCCTGCTTTTTATCCAGCGCAGTGCGGGAAACCCCCGGCGCGTCCGCCGCAATAAGTAATGTCGAGACACCGCCGGCGCCCTCACCACCGGTGCGTACTGCAGTGGTAAACCAATTAGCATTCATACCGCCGGTAATATAGGTTTTCGCGCCATTGACCACGTAATGGTCTCCGTCCAAGCGCGCCGTTGTGCTCAGATGCGCCACGTCAGAACCAGCACCAGGCTCCGTAATCGCCAGCGAAATACGTTTTGTACCCGCCAAAACTTGAGGTGCCACTTCGCTCTTAATCGCCTCGCTGGCAAAGTTAATCACCGGCGGCAAGCCAATGCCGTGCACCATCAACGTCGCACTCACACCGCCGACGGCAATGCGCGCCAGCTCCTCGTTGAGAATATTTTTGTGCCAAATATCAATACCGTCCGAAACACCGCCATAGGCCTCCGGATACCCCAGCCCTAAAATTCCCACTGCCGCGGCCTTTGGCCACAGCTCGCTCGGTATACTGCCGTCCTCATCCCACTGCGCAGCAAATGGAATCACCTCGCGATCAAAAAAGCGCCGCAGTTGAGCGCGCCATTCGTGGTGTTCTGACGTTAAGTTTCGGTTGGGGAGGCGCGCGCTATCAAAGTCTAAAGACATCAGCTGTTCTCAGGAAGTCATTGAGTGAGGTTTACTTGATAGTATGGACAGCCGTCAGCACCAGCAAGCGAATCGGCGCCAATCTTTTCGGAATCAACGCCAAGTCATACAGCACTTATTTCTTGCGCCGAAAATCGCGCGGTGACACGCCCTGCCAACTTTTGAACGCACTGGAAAAGGAACCCTGATCAGCGTAACCCAGCAGAAACGCAATCTCAGTAATACCCAAACGATCGTCTGCCAAATAGCGCAAAGCCATGCGCGAGCGAACATCCTGCAGCACATGTAAGAAGTTGGTATTGCGGTCGGCCAAACGACGCTGCAGCGTGCGACGAGAAATATTCATCTGGCTCGCTAAATTATCAATCGTCACCTCACCCTCAGGTAAATGGCGAATGATAAATGACTTTAGATTGGCTAAAAATGAATCGGCGGGATGCTCATTCTCAAACAACTCACGAAACGGATTCGACGCGTCGGGACCTTGGTGATAGTCCTGCTTAACAATCAAATAATCCAACGCAGCACTGTCAAAAAAGAGACTGCTATAGGGCTGATCAAAACTGATCGAGCGACCAAAAATCGCCTGTAATTTAGACGTATCCGCCGGCTGCGCATAGCTAAACGTCGCCTTCACCACCGGTACCGGCAACAGACACAAAGAATTAATAATCGCCGCCGACGCCGCCAAAACCTCGTCGCTGCAATAGCGCGTGCGCCCCGTACTCGGCAGCAACGGCACCCAGCGCAACTCCACCAAGTTGCCCTCGCGAAAGGCATGAATCTTGCCAATATCCCCGCGCATCTTCAGGGTACTCGGAATCAAATTGAGATAATCACGAAAGGATTTACACACCGAGCAAACATACAGCTGCAGGTTCATCCCCTTGAGAAACATAATCCGACCGACCGACAGCCCTATATCCGGATTCCCCGAAAGCCCTGCCGCCAGTGAATAAAGCTTGTAATAACTCGACACCGGAAACCACCGATCAGCAAGATCAAGCTGCGCCTCAAGCAAATCCGCCTCGCGCAACAGTAGCTGCCGACTAACTCCCTCCTGCTCCGCCGCATCCAAAATAGCCATCAGTGCAGGCGCACAAACAGTCCAATTCGGATTTAAATAGTGTTCAGCACATGAAGACAACGTCATAGTTTTTATACAGTAATGGAGCCAGAAAAACGGCTGGTACTGTAACACTTGCATGGAATTTTGTTCAATGTCGGAAGAGATACGCTTAAATTTTTTGCCAGCTGAAATTCCCAGATATATCAAAATTACACGGTTATATCAGGGAGTTCCGCGGCCACTCACAAAGCTTAGGAAAGCAAAATATGCTGATGACAAAACATTAAATACTGTATATATTAACAGTATTATAAGAGCGTCACTCATGCCCAATAACAACATTATAAGCCAACTCCTCAATCGCCATGACACCTGGCAGGGCCTTAGCAAGCGTGCGCCACAGCGCAGTATTGCCACGGGCGAAAAGTCTATCGACTCGCTGCTGCACGGGGGGTGGCCGAGCGCGTCATTGATCGAGCTTATTCCACGCCGCCATGGTGTGGGCGAGCTATCGCTATTACTGCCAACTATCGGTGAGTATTGTCGCAATGACCATCTGAGCGTGTGGCTGAACCCGCCGTTTCAACCCTACGCGCCAACACTGGCGGCGGCGAGCATTCCATTGCAGAAGGTGCTGGTTGTGCAGAGCCGCAGCCATCAGGAGTGGCTGTGGGTGGCAGAGCAGTCTATTCGCAGCAACGCATTGTTACTGGCGTGGACGGAGAAAAAACTGCCCTCTTACACAGAGATGCGCAAATTGCAGTTAGCCGCAGCTGATGCGGGACATGTGGCTTTTTTATTTAGCCCTGAGAGTGTTTTGTCAGCCTCATCACCAGCAGCATTGCGTCTTGAGATTGATGCGCCCGACACCAACAATATGCAATTAACGGTGCATAAGTTACGAGGGTTTCCAGCGGGTGAAACGCTTCTGGTCGCGCGCGAAAAAAGATTGGGGGCGCAGTGTTCGCTATCGAAGCTGCCGATTAATAGTCTGTTGCCTAGTGCAGACAGGCGTGCGGATATCGTGGCATACAACAATAAAGCACAGAGACTTAGCCTCTGAAAAATCTGCGTTATTCCAATGCAGGGAGCAACCAAAAAGGATTTTCGAAACCACCAATACGGCCGTTGGAGGGGACACTTTATAGTGAAAAGATTTGGCTTTATTTGCACTTTCCACTACTTCCTTTAGAGACGTTAATTGCAGGTCAAGACGCTGACTTTTGCTTACAGAAGCCTACCGCTGTGGTTGCTCAAGTAAACAATAGTTATCGTATTGTATGCTGTAATACCGGTGCGGATAGCACTGGCATAGAGCCTAATCTGGCGCTCTCTACCGCACTTGCACTCTGCTCTGAGCTGGTTGTTTTGCAGCAGCAGCCAGAGCAGGAAAAGGCGGCACTTTATCAGCTCGCGCTTACTGCTTATAACTTTAGTCCGGTTGTGATTATCGATGAGCCTCAAGGCATTTGGCTCGAGTTAAGTGGTTGCGATCGTTTATTTAAAGGCTATAACAATCTTCTCGATAAGCTTCATTTGGCGCTGCTCTCACAGTCTTTTACGGCAGATGTAGGCATTGCTTTTAGTGCGGATGCTGCGCGCCTACTTTGCCAGCCTGGCTTTCCGTCACACCTACCCTGCTCGACCCAAATTGCCGAACAATTACAGACTCTTCCCCTGACTGAGTTTGCGACCAGTGAGAAACAGTTGCGCCATTTCCACCAGCTTGGCCTACACAGCTTTGGGGACTTACTTGCTTTGCCTCGCGCGTCTTTAGGCCAGCGTTTTGGCATCGAGCTGTTGCGCACCTTAGAGCTGCTTCTGGCAGAAAAGCCCTGCTCTCTTGAACGCTTCGAACCCGCTGAGACGTTCCATGATGTGCTGCAACATCCTCAAGGTATTATTAGCAAAGAGGGGTTACTGTTTCCCATGAAAACGTTGGTGCAGCGTTTTCAGCTTTACCTGCATGCGCGTCAGTGTCGCTGCAGAGATTTGGAATGGCGATTTGAGTCTTTATTTGGTGAAACCTGTTCGATGACTGTCACGCTCTCTAACAGTGAAAATAACGGGGCGAGCATATTAAGCCTGAGTCGCTTGCAGTTAGAGCGGTTGCTGTTGCCAGGGAGTATTGAAAAAATCAGTTTATTTAGCGATAACTTCGCTGAATCAACTCTGGGCAGTTTTGATTTGTTTGGCGATCCTCTGCAAGCAAACACAACCTCAACCAGCAGTCTTATTGATAAGCTTAATGCGCGTCTCGGCGCGGAGGCTTTGCGACAGCCCATGCTGAGCAATAATTATTTACCTGAAGATGCGAGCACGTTGGTGGCGGCACTAAATTACAGTGATCTAGACGTCCCTAGTGATGCCTTGCAGCCTCTGTGGCTATTACCCAAACCGATACCTATTCAAATGCGTCAAACACAATTATTTTGGCGTGAACCACTTTATATTCTTAGTGGACCCCGGCGGCTACAGGGCAATTGGTGGCAGAGTGAGCAACAGCGCGATTACTATTTGGCCTGCGATAAGAGTGGTGCCCGCTACTGGCTGTTTAAAGAGTGTGCTAGTGCCCACTGGTTTGTTCATGGCTTGTTTTCTTAATGCTGGCAGGCTGGTGGCAACCTTGATGGATATTGGTCAAGCCCTGAATGCAGCAGGCTAACGAGAAAAACCCCGCTAGCGGCTCTCCTAGCGGGGTTTTATTGGAAAGTCTCAGCCTAGCGTCAACAAAAAGCGCTCAGAAGAGCCTGACTTGTCGCCTATTCTTTCACGGCGAATAATGATCTTCTCACCGTAATGGCTGGCAAAGTCAGCGCAATTTAGGGCCAAAAATGGCTCTCTATTGCGTCGACTCTCGATGTGACAGGCTTTGGCCACTAACTCTTTCCCAGTACCTTTCTCACCAGAAATGCACAGTGGAATACTGGTGCGGGCCGCCTTCGTTATGCGCTGAAACAAGTGGTGCATTGCTGGATTGGCACTGTGCATCCCATGGAACGTTGTCTCACTCACTGTCTCACCGGTGTTGGCAACTTTGCGCCGCGCTTGCAGTTGGCTCGCAACAATAGTCACGAGAGATTCAAGGTCATAGGGAACAGTGATTGAGCCAGTGGCAGCAGCCTGCCGTGACTGTTTGTCCGAAGCGCCAAAGTCGCAGATATTCGCAAGCACAACACCCACAACCTGAGGACAGACGGATTTCACTTTACTTAGCAGCTCAGCCCCCTGCATTGTGGAAAAATCTTGGGCGGTAATCAACACGTCAGGGGAGCGATCGGTCACAAAGCTCAGAGCGTCTTGAGGGCATTGGTAAGCAAACAAATCAACCGCCAATTGTGCCAGCGAATGTTTAAGTAGCTGCAGAATTTCGCTATCGGGGTGAACTAGGGTAACAGATTGAGTATTACTCATTTTGGTGGGTCCCTCCTTTAGTGGTCTGCTTTTGTCGACAGGGTTATATCCACATCTGGCAACCAGCACATAAATGCGTCTTGCATTTGTTTTATTGCTCCGTTGCGTCTTTCCGAGAAGCCCTATCGCGCAAACGTTTATAGGCCAACGTTTGTTAAGGGGATTCGCATAAAGCGCACATACTTTAAAAGTAGTCCAAAATATCCAAGTATGTATAAAATTTTCACAATGCAATTATTCAGTCGCAAATAGCACTTTTCAGCAGACAAAAAAACCCCGAAATAATCGGGGTTTTCACACTGCTAGGTCACTAGACGAAGTACGACTTGAGCGGCGGAAAGCCGTTAAACTCAACCGCAGAGTAGCTAGTGGTGTAAGCGCCTGTTGTCAGCCAGTACATGCGATCGCCAATGGCCAAGTTGAGCGGCAAGCCGTATTTGTAGTTCTCATACATAATATCAGCGCTGTCACAGGTTGGACCCGCGATCACCACCTCCTCAAGCTCGCCCTCTTTTTCGACATAAATAGGGTATTTAATCGACTCATCCAAGGTCTCGATCAAGCCAGAGAACTTACCCACATCCGTAAATACCCAACGGTTCAGCGAGGTGTGCGACTTGCGTGAAATCAATACGACCTCACTAACCAAAATACCCGCATTACCTACCAGAGATCGGCCCGGCTCAAGAATAATCTTCGGGATTTCGTCGCCAAAGTCTTCCTCTAAAAAGCGGTTAATCTCTTCGGCATAGGTAGTGACTTCATTGGCCTTGGTGATGTAATTCGCAGGGAAGCCACCGCCAATATTAATCATTTGCAGGTTGATACCATCTTCGTCTTTAAGACGCTCAAAAATCACTTTTGCTTTGGCAATTGCCGCATCCCAAGCACCGATATCGCGCTGCTGGGAACCTACATGGAAGGAGATGCCATAAGCGTCTAAACCGAGATCCCGGGCCATTATAAGAAGGTTCATCGCCATATCCATCTGACAGCCAAATTTGCGTGACAGCGGCCAATCAGCGGTCATTGAGCCCTCTGTCAAAATTCGTACATAAATCTTTGAACCAGGCGCCGCTTTGGCAATATTGCGCAAGTCTGCTTCCGAATCCGTTGCATACATACGGACACCCTTCTCGTAAAAATAACGAATATCCTTACTCTTCTTGATCGTGTTGCCATAACTAATTCGATCAGCCTCAACACCACGGCCCATTACCTTATCCAGCTCATAGATCGACGCAATATCGAAGCTCGAGCCTTTGGCTTTCAGCAGATCGATAATTTCAACCGCTGGATTGGCCTTCACAGCGTAATACACCGCCGCACTGGGAAAGCCAGTTACCAACTCGTCGTAGTGATAGGAAATAGTTGCCAAGTCATTGACAACAAAGGGGGTTTCTTGCGTGTCGGCAAGAGCTTTAATGCGCTTAAAAGCTTCTGGTGAGAAGTAATCGTGTACGTCAATTTTCTGTTGCATATCGGTTGCCCCATGAGAGTTGTGAAGTGGATAAAAGCCTTTTTAATGTCATAAACATAGACCTAAAACGGCTTTGAACGTCTTCACAGTATCCTCACTTGAGGTCGACAATGAGTGTCGATGGGGTGTCGCGTGGCAGCATGGACGTTCAGGCGCGAAAAATAATCCCAGAGAGGTTTCCGGTCAAGTATTTATTTCTTACAAAACCTCACTTCAATGACTAAATGCACAAAAAGTGGACTTTTTAATAATTTATAAGCACCGATTACGCCTTATCACTAAAAAAGGCCATCTACTTGCGTAGATAAACCGTGGCAGGATTTCATTCGGGCCATACCTGGCCCTCACCCTTCGGGCGGCTTCGCCGTGCTCAATCGCTCGCGCGATTGAGTGAACCTGGGCGCTTTAACACTCAAAGCCTGCCGTTCCGGCAGATAAATAAAAAAGGCCATCTACTTGCGTAGATGGCCTTTTTTATTTATTGGTCGGGACGGCAGGATTTGAACCTGCGACCACTTGACCCCCAGTCAAGTGCGCTACCTGGCTGCGCTACGCCCCGATTTAAGTGGCGCAATCATACAGGCCAGCGCTATTTTTGCAAGCTGTAAAGGCTTACTTGATCAATGACTCTCGAGCATGGAGATAACATCTTCCAATTCGGAGATCGTCTGGTCAATCAACTGTTTGTAAGGAGTTTGCTCTTCCTTTGCGGCTTCGCCATCAATGCGCTGGCGGGCACCACCGATTGTAAAGCCTTGCTCGTAGAGGAGCGATCGTATTTGTCGAATCAGGACAACATCTAGCCGTTGGTAGTAGCGGCGATTACCCCTTCGCTTGACGGGGTTGAGACTGGGAAATTCCTGCTCCCAGTAACGCAGCACATGGGGCTTGACCGCGCATAGCTCTGCAACCTCACCAATGGTGAAATAGCGTTTCCCGGGGATTGCGGGCAACTCGTTGTTGTTACTTGGTTCCAGCATAATTCTCTACTCTTGCCTTTAGCTTTTGACCAGGCTTAAAGGTGACGACTCGTCGCGCAGATATTGGTATTTCTTCGCCTGTCTTGGGGTTTCTGCCGGGACGACTGTTTTTGTCGCGCAATTCAAAATTTCCAAAACCTGAAAGCTTCACTGAATCATTTTTTTCCAGCGCGACGCAAATTTCGTTGTAAAACATTTCGACGATCTCTTTGGCTTCACGCTTGTTGAGCCCGAGTTCGTCAAACAACATTTCTGCTAAGTCAGCTTTGGTGAGTGATCCCATTACCTATTACCCGTTTTACTTACGTTATCTTTTAATTCTGCGCGCGAGAAAAAATCGCACACTGTCTTTTTTTGTGTCAGCTGCGAAGCTGTGCATTAAATTGACCACCAACTGTTTCAATCACTCGATTAACCGCAGATGTTATTTCATCGTCGCTAAGAGTGCGTGAACTGTGTTGAAACGTCAAGCCAAGAGCAAGGCTTTTTCCTTTGTTATCAACGTCTTTGCTGTGATACACGTCAAATAACTTTAAATTGATCAAATCAGCGCCAGCAGCATCTTTAGCGACAGCGATCAAATCAGCGGCCAAGACACTGTTATCAACAAAAAACGCTAAATCGCGGCGAACTTCTGGAAACTTGCTAACTTCCTTGTGCTTAGGCAACTTGCTTTCCACAATTTGACTTAAATCGAGTTGAAATAAGTAGATCGCTGTACTGATATCCAACGTCGCTTGCAATTTGGGGTGTAACTGGCCCACCCATCCAATTGGCGCGCCATTGCGCAGAATAGAGGCG
This sequence comes from SAR92 bacterium BACL16 MAG-120619-bin48, assembly GCA_001438605.1. Taxonomy (GTDB): domain Bacteria; phylum Pseudomonadota; class Gammaproteobacteria; order Pseudomonadales; family Porticoccaceae; genus HTCC2207. The sequence continues at coordinate 71,337 of LIDE01000009.1, forward strand.
GACTGCCCTGGGTGCAGCGAAGGATGCTGTGCGGGAACAAAGCTGAATTGCTCCGACAAGCCGGTGTGCGCTAAGACGGCCTGAACATCACCTTTGATATCGAAGAAATCGACCTTATCTTTACCCGCGGTCCAACCTACGGGTGTTCTGGACCCACAAATCAATCCTGCAATAGCCATATTCTGGGCCAGTGCTTCACCCTGCTTGGGCACAAAACACTGCCCTGCTTCGAAGATTCGCACACGGCTCTGCTGACGGTTCAGGTTGTGCATGGCTGTTGACAGCAACCCAGGCCACAAGCTGGTGCGCATTACCGACATATCCGCTGAAATGGGGTTTTGCACGCCCACGGGGGTAACGTCTGGATCGATGTGCTGCTGAAGCTGCGGATCGATAAAACTGTAGGTGATGGCTTCTTGATAGCCACTGGCGATCAACTGTCGTCTAAACAGGCTCAGGGGTTTGATGGTTTCAGGATTGGCCTGTAACTCTAGCGCCATCTTCGGCGTCGATGTTGGCAGATTATTATATCCGTAGATGCGCGCAACCTCTTCCACCAAGTCCTGCTCAATGGTGATATCAAATCGCCAGCTGGGTGCAATCCATGTCGAGCCCAATTCAGTGCGCTCGACAAAGGTCAATCCCAGTCGACGCAGTATGTCATCGACCTCTTCCGCTGCAATGGCGACGCCTAGTTGCTGTTGAAGGCGCTGATTGCGGAGCGTTACGGTCGCAGGCTGTGGCAAGTACTGCGCCGATTCTTGAACAATCAATGGTCCCGGCTGACCGCCGCAAATCTCAAGCATCAGCGCCGTTGCGCGCTCGATAGCTGCGACCTGCAGCTGTGAATCAACGCCGCGCTCGAATCGGTGCGATGAATCTGTATGTTTACCATAGTTACGCGCCTTGCCGGCGATCGCCAGCGGATTAAACCACGCACTTTCGAAAAGAATGTCTGTGGTGCTACCGCTAACCGCAGACTCATCACCACCCATGACACCGGCAATGGCTAACGCTTTCCCGTGATCGGCGATAACTAGAGTGCTGCTGTCGAGGGTGACCTCGGAGTCATCGAGTAATTTAATGGTCTCATTGCGCCCCATACGGACGACGATACCGCCATCAATTTTAGCCAAGTCAAAAGCGTGCATCGGCTGACCCAGCTCGAGCAGAACATAATTGGTGACATCGACCGCTGGCGCGATACTTCGGACGCCGCTGCGTCGTAGCTTTTCTTGCATCCACTGCGGTGTTGTTTGGCTGAGGTCAAGATTGCGAATAACCCGCCCAACGTAGCGGGCGCAGGCCTCTGGCGCCTCTAGTGTCACGCTGACAACATCATCAACGGTTGCTGCAACGGGCGCGCAGGATTGCGAGATCACGTCGACTTTATTTAAGACACCCACTTCGCGAGCCAGACCACGGATACTTAGGCAATCTCCACGATTAGGGGTCAAATCGACCTCGACAATGGTGTCATCAAGATCGAGATACTCTATCAGATCAGTACCCACAGGTGCGTCGGCTGGCAGCTCCCACAGCCCGTCATCATCATCGCCTAGCTGCAGCTCTGTTTGCGCGCAGAGCATGCCGAAAGACTCGACGCCACGAAGTTTGGCTTTTTTTATCACGAAATCACCGGGCAAACTCGCCCCGACTGTCGCAAAAGGAATTTTTATGCCTACACGAGCATTGGGTGCGCCGCAGACGACCTGCGCAAGCTCGCCTTGACCTGCAACCTGACAGACGCGCAACTTGTCGGCGTCTGGATGCTGCTCAACGGCTACAATCTCACCGACCACAACACCCGTTAGCGCCGGCGCTGCGGCTTCAAGGCTATCGACTTCGAGACCAGCCATGGTCAATTGAGCGACAAGCTCATCGACGGAGACGGCTGGGTTGACTGATTCTCGCAACCAGGATTCACTGAATTTCATTGGTTACCCCAGTTTAAAATTGTTTAAGGAAGCGCAGATCGTTTTCAAAAAACAAGCGCAAATCATTGACGCCATAGCGCAGCATTGCCAAGCGCTCGACGCCCATACCAAAGGCGAAACCTGTGTACTGGTCAGCATCGAGATCACAGCTGCTGAGAACATTGGGGTGGACCATGCCGCAACCCATCACTTCGAGCCAGCCAGTCTGACTACAGACGCGGCAGCCTTCGCCACGACAGTTAGCACACTGAATATCTACCTCCGCGGAGGGCTCGGTAAATGGAAAATAGGACGGTCTAAAGCGCACAGGTAGATCGGCTTCAAAGAATGCTTTCAAAAACTGATCAATAACGCCTTTGAGGTCGGCGAAACTGATGTCTTTATCTACCACAAGCCCTTCAACCTGATGAAACATGGGCGTGTGTGTAATGTCGGAGTCACAGCGATAAACGCGGCCGGGGCAAATAATGCGTATCGGCGGCGCTTGATTTTCCATGGTTCGCACCTGCACGGGAGAGGTGTGCGTGCGCAATACGGTGCTTGGGTCAATATAAAACGTGTCGTGCATTGCCCGCGCTGGGTGGTGACTCGGAATATTTAGGGCTTCAAAATTGTGGTAGTCGTCCTCAATCTCTGGGCCTGTCTCAACGTCATAACCAATGCGGGTAAAGAACTCTTGAATACGCTCCATCGTGCGTGTCACAGGGTGAAGGCCGCCTATCTCTTCAGCACGACCTGGCAGAGTGACATCTATCGTCTCTGTGGCCAATTTGCTATCGAGGGCTGAACGCTCTAAGCGCTCTTTGTGCTCATTGATTTGGTTTTGCAGCGCCTGTTTGACGTCGTTTATCTTGGCACCTGCCGCGGGGCGCTCGTCATTCGACAGCGAGCCGAGGCTTTTCAACAAGCCGGTCAGCCGACCCTTTTTGCCAAGGTATTCAACACGCAAATCGTCTAATGCAGATAGCTCGGTTGCCGCCGCTATGGCCGCCGCCGCTTCACTGGCGATCTGTTCCAATTCAATCATTATTCGTCACCACGGTAATGGGTATATTCACAACAATCTGTTCATCTACTGATAAAAAAATAGGGAAAGAGCACTGGCCCTTTCCCTATCTGGTTAGCTTTCCAACACCTGCGCGAGGCAGGTCGAGCGCTGTATTAAGCTAGGGCAGCTTTGGCTTGGTTAACAACTGCACCAAAGGCTGCTTTGTCATGAACTGCTAAGTCAGCAAGAACACGACGGTCGAGCATAATACCGGCTTTGCTCAAACCGTTGATCAGACGGCTGTATGACAACCCTTCCATACGGGACTGAGCGTTGATACGAGCAATCCACAATCTGCGGAAAGTGCGCTTCTTAACGCGACGGTCACGGTAAGCGTATTGACCCGCTTTAGTGACAGCCTGAACCGCAACGCGGTACACGCGACTGCGTGCGCCGTAATAACCTTTTGCCTGCTTGAGGACTTTCTTGTGTCGACGGTGCGCTTGAACACCACGTTTAACTCTAGCCATTTTCTTCTCCTACCAAAATCAGTTAATTAAAGTGAACTACGCAACATGCGGTTAACGCGTGGAACATCGGATGCACTAACGATGCTCGTGCCTCTCAACTGACGCTTACGCTTGGTAGTCATTTTGGTAAGAATGTGGCTTTTGTGCTGGTGCTTGTGCTTGTAGCCCGCGGCCGTTTTTTTGAAGCGTTTTGCGGCTCCACTGTGTGTCTTAGCTTTTGGCATTTCTGTTCTCCGTTGTGAGATTTTAGTTAATATTCAAGAAGAGACGCCCGGACAGCCTGCCAAAAAAATTGGCTGAACGCGGGTCGCGTGAATTACTTCTTCTTGCCTCGTGGCGACAACGTCATAATCATTTGACGACCTTCCATCTTTGGAAATTGCTCCACTTGTGCCAACTCAGCGAGATCCGCTTCAATGCGTTTCATCACGTCCATGCCGAGCTGCTGGTGAGCCATCTCACGCCCGCGAAAACGCAGGGTAATTTTGGCTTTATCACCATGTTCCAAGAAGCGCATAACATTGCGCAACTTGATTTGGTAATCGCCCTCATCCGTGCCTGGGCGAAACTTCATTTCTTTAATTTGAGTCTGTTTCTGTTTCTTTTTCTGCAGAGCAACTTTCTTCTTGATGTCAAAGACATGCTTGCCGTAATCCATAATTTTACAGACCGGAGGCACCGCATCAGGTGAAATTTCAACCAGATCCAGGGTCTCTTTCTGCGCGGCTGCAAGGGCATCCTCTAGGCTAACAACACCAACCTGACTGCCGTCAGATGCAACTAATCGAACTTCGGTGGACGTTATGTCGTCGTTAAGACGCGCCCGCTTGCTGTCTTTTTTAATAAACTTTACTCCGTTTCAACAAAAACACGCCCGCGTCGTTCCGTTTGCTCTGTAAACAGGCTGAAGATTTGCTCCAAAGGCATACTGCCGAGGTCTTCGCCGTCCCGAGTTCGGATCGCCACCGTGCGCGACTCTTTTTCTTTTTCACCAACAACGAGCAGATAAGGAACTCGCTGAATAGAATGACCGCGGATTTTAAAGCCGATCTTCTCGTTTCTCAAGTCACAAATCACTCTAAACCCTTTATTTTGCAATGATTTAGTCACTTCTTGCGCATATTCGCCCTGCGCGTCAGTAATATTCATCACAACGGCCTGTTCTGGGGCTAACCAGAATGGAAAGGCGCCTTCGTACTGTTCAATCAAAATACCGATAAAACGCTCGAAAGAGCCCAAAATGGCGCGGTGTAACATCACCGGAACTTTGCGGCTGCCATCTTCAGCGACGTACTGCGCGTCGAGTCGGCCTGGCATGGAGAAATCGACCTGGATTGTGCCCAACTGCCAAACACGGCCAATGCAGTCTTTGAGTGAAAATTCAATTTTGGGCCCATAGAAAGCGCCTTCACCAGGCAACTCCTCCCAGGCGAGGTCCTTTGCATCAAGCGCTTCTGCCAGTGCTTTTTCCGCGCGATCCCAATCTTCGTCGCTACCAACACGCTGTGGAGGACGCGTCGACAAGCGATAGATAATTTCGTTAAACCCAAAGTCTGCATACACTTCATGGAGGAAGTCGATGAACTGCGCAACTTCTGGTTGAATCTGCTCTTCAGTACAGAATATATGGGCGTCATCCTGCGTGAATGAGCGCACGCGCATGATGCCGTGCAAGGATCCAGACGGTTCATTTCTATGACATGAACCAAACTCTGCTAAGCGCAAGGGCAGGTCTCTGTAGCTCTTAAGGCCCTGATTGAACACCTGCACATGGCACGGGCAGTTCATTGGTTTCACGGCATAGCTGCGGTCTTCCGTGTGCAAGGTAAACATATCATCGCCAAATTTGTCGGCGTGGCCCGAGCGCTGCCATAAGCTGAAATCAACGATTTGAGGGGTTTTAATTTCTTGATAGCCCTGCTCGCGCTGTTTTTTACGCATAAATTGTTCGATGGTGTTGTAGACAGTCCAACCCTTGGGATGCCAAAACACCGAACCCGGGGCCTCTTCCTGCATATGAAAAAGGTCCAGCTTTTTGTTCACTTTGCGATGGTCGCGCTTTTCGGCTTCAGCCAATCGAGTAATGTAGGCGTTCAACTCTTTCTTGTTGGTCCACGCGGTGCCGTAAATACGCTGCAGCATTTCATTGTTGCTATCGCCGCGCCAATAGGCGCCAGCCACTTTTGTTAATTTAAACGCAGGCAGCTTACTTGTTGACGGCACGTGAGGGCCCCGGCAGAGATCGATAAAATCGCCCTGCCGGTAGAGACCTATCGCTTGATCGTCCGGAATGCTGGCAATAATTTCCGCTTTGTAGTGTTCACCGATGCTCTTAAAAAAAGCTACTGCGTCATCGCGCTGCCACTCTTCTCGGGTAATACCGTGATCTTGCGCCACCAACTCCGCCATGCGCGTTTCAATTGCCTCAAGATCTTCTGGGGTAAAGGCGCGCTCGAACGCAAAATCGTAATAGAAGCCATCATCAATGACCGGGCCTATGGTTACCTGGGCAGATGGGAAAAGCTGCTTAACGGCCATGGCCAGCAAATGGGCAGACGAGTGACGAATAATATCGAGGGCTTCATCGGAACGGTCGGTGACGATGGACAGTGAAGCGTCCCCAGTGATGACATAAGACGCGTCGACCACATTGCCGTCAACCACCCCAGCAAGGGTCGCCTTGGCTAAACCGGCACCAATATTGGCGGCGACTTCACCGACCGAAACCGGTGCGTCAAACAGGCGTTGAGATCCATCAGGGAGAGTGATTACGGGCATTTTTCGTTCCTTTCCAGTGGTGACCCATACCAAAGGCCACATGCGTTAAATTTAATCAGCGCGCATTTTACCCTGTATCGATTGAGTTACAAGCCTTACGGCAATTACTTCGCGCTTGCAATGCGCCCTCAGGGGCCCTATAAAAGCGCTCTGTAACTCATCCAGAGACGACCCTTGAAAATTTACGTTGATGCCGATGCCTGCCCTACTGTAATCAAAGATATTCTTTACCGTGTTTCGCAACGCACGGGCATTGAGGTGATTTTGGTCGCTAATCAAGCCCTCGCGATTCCGCGTATTCCAACCGTGCGCGCGGTTCAAGTGAGCGCGGGGTTTGATGTGGCTGATAAGCGTATTGTTGAACTGGTTGCGAAAGACGATTTAGTGATTACTGCAGATATTCCGCTGGCCGCAGAGGTTATCGAGAAAGGCGGCAAGGCGCTGAACCCGCGAGGTGAACTGTACACGGCCGCCAATATTAAGGCGCGGCTGAATATGCGCGACTTTATGGACAGTATGCGCAACAGCGGTGTTCAAGTCGGTGGTGGCCCGCCACCTCTTACGCAGCGCGATCGAATGATTTTTGCCAATGCGCTGGACACCTATATCGCCCAGAACCATCGTCTGTAGATCATCTATAGACTGACGGTTATGCGCTGCCTTCCCCATCGACCATGCGTGCAATCTGGGCAGCCGTAAACGGCCAGCCTTTTTCTTCACCATTGGGCAGTGCCACAACTGGGATGCGAATGCCATAGACCTCTCGCAGCCCAGCATCTGTGTTGATGTCAACCTCAATCAAGCGCCACCCTTTCTCAGTCAACATCGGATACAGGATCGCTTTTGCCTGATCGCAGAGGTGGCAATTGGCACCGGTGTAAATTGTTAGCTGCTTATCCAAAACTGCTGCGCCGAGTTATTTTCCACACATTGTGGATGCGTGGGTTGCGCTCGAAATCGAGGTCTAATGTCTGCGCAGTAATATTCTCCACATTGAACTGCCGCGTAACCAATTCGTCCATTTTAAATTTGCGGAAATTATTGGAGAAGATCAACACGCCACCGTCGGCCAGTTTGGACATGGAATTGCGGATCAAGTCGCCATGATCGCGCTGCACATCAAGCACTGACTCCATTTTCTTGGAATTTGAAAAGGTCGGCGGATCGAGAAAGATCACATCAAATTTCTCGTGGCTTTCTGTTTCCAGCCATTTCAAACAATCGGCCCGCAACAAATGATGCTTGCTAGCGCTGAGATTGTTCAGGTCGTAATTGCGCTGCGCCCAGTCGAGATAGGTGTTGGACATATCAACACTGAGTGTGCGCGCTGCACCGGCCAAGGCCGCCTGCACTGAGACCGCTGCGGTATAACAAAATAGGTTGAGCAGGCTTTTCCCCGCGGACATCTCTGCGATTAAGCGCCGCACTGGGCGGTGATCGAGAAATAGCCCGGTATCGAGGTAGTCTGACAGGTTGATTTCAAACTCTGCCTTACCCTCAAAGGCGCTAATCGTCGCGCTTGGGCCCTGATTAAACTTTTCGTACTGACTATCACCCTTTTGGCGACGACGCTCTTTATAGTGCACCTGACCGCGAGCCTCGCGGGCAAACTCTTTGACCGCTTGTTTTACTTCAGCAAATCTGTCGCGGGCGACTTTTTCAGCAATACTGGCCGGCGCAGCATATTCTTGAACGTAAACGGAGTCTTCATAGATATCGATCGCGACGGCATATTCGGGGATGTCGGCATCGTACAAGCGATAGCAGCTAATGGCATTTTTGATCAACCAACTATCCAGTCGTCGTTGATTTTTAATCAGTCGATTCAACACCATAGTCGCGCCTTCGGTGAGTACCGGTTCTGGCGCTGGCGTGTTGAGTCGCTCAGCGATATTCGCCGAGCGTGAACTCAGATCTTCGAAAACTAACAGTTTGCAGGGAATGGTGCCGTTAAATAAGCTGTACTGCTTTTTCGGCGTCAGATCTGTCTCGCGCCCTAGCTCGGTGTTGCCAGTAAAAATACCCACTTTCCAGCCGTGGAAGTTCTTCTGCAGCACTGCACCCAGCTTCTGATATATCGGCTTGAGCCCTTCAATATCGCCCAAACGCTCACCGTACGGAGGATTCGTCAACAGCAAGCCGCGATCGGCCGTGGCTTTGCCAAACTGGTCGATGGGTTTGTGAGCAAGACGAATGTGCTCGTCGAGACCGGCCTTCTCAATATTTAGGGTGGCAAACTCAAGTACATGGGGGTTAGCGTCGTAGCCGCGAATATCCAGAGTCAGCTTTTCCAGTCCACTGATTTTGCGCTGTTGCGCCTCATCGACGAGCGCTTGCCACAAGGCGTCATCGTGCTGCTTCCAGCCACTAAAACCAAAACGTTCCCGCAGTAGCCCAGGGGCGATATCAGCGGCCATCATGGCGCCTTCGATAATCAGCGTGGCACTACCACACATAGGATCGAGCAGCGCACCACCACTTTCGGCAATTTCCATCCAACCACAGCGCATCAACAGTGCAGCGGCGAGATTCTCTTTGATCGGAGCGCTGCCCTGCCCGCTGCGGTATCCGCGGCGGTGGAGGCTCTCGCCAGAGATATCCAGCGATACCGTTACACGGCCTTTGTGCTGGCGGGTTTGAATACGGATATCGGGATCTTTGGTATCGACATTAGGCCGCTCACCTTCCACCCGACGGATGCGATCAACAATGGCGTCTTTGACGCGCTGCGAGCCATACATGGTGTTATCGATGGAGCGCGAGGTGCCAATAAAGTCGATGGCGATGGTCTGCTCTGACGAGAAGTGCGCTTCCCACGGGATATCCAGACACTCTTGATAAAGCTGTTCTGCGTCGTCCAACATAAATTCCCGCAGAGGCATTAAAACTCTATTGGCCAATCGGGACCACAGACAGACGCGATAGGCAAGCTCGCGCGACCCAGTAAAGTGCACGGCAGCAACAGTTTCTTTTACGCTCTCGGCGCCAAGCTGCTGCAACTCCTGAGCGAGCAGTTGCTCGAGACCTTTGGGGCAGGTCGCTAGCCACGCCTGCTGACCGGAAAGTGAAGACAAAACGCTGTTCCTTTGATTACTTTGAGGAATAAAACACACGCTGGATAGACTAACAAAATCTTCGACAGGGTCGACGGATTTCGGTTTACTGTACTCAGCGCACAAAAATTTGGCGCTCATCATATCGCTCTTTACACAATTTTGTTTGATAAAAACTGCGCTCGGCGCGTTTTACAGGCTGAGTGTTAGTTTCCTACATTAACCGTTAGGAGATATAAGTGAAAAAACATAAAAGAGATCAAGAACATCGTTCATTCGTGAAAGGTTATCAAGCTGCAGTTCAAGGTCGGTCCCTCGACGTAATTCCCTACAAAGAAGATTCCCCAATGGCATTTCATTGGACTAGAGGGTGGCGAGAAGGACGCGAAGATTATTGGAATGGGTTTAACCAGTATTCGTTCCAACAGAAAGCCGCCAATTTTTAACGACTTGTTTCTAACTGAGTGTTTCTAACTACGTGTTTCAAACTACTTGTTTCTAATTAAATGCCCAGCAGCGTTTTATTAGCAGAGCGGGCTCCAAAGTCTGTAGCGCCACCAGTTTAAAAGGCGCCGTCAGGTAAACAACCGTCACGTAAAAAAAGGTACTTAACGCTATATCGCAACACCCGAAAGGCATTTTATAAACAGGATCCCTCCTGTTTCCGGCTCACAACGATGAGCCACCCAAATGGCCGCAGCTCAATAACAGTTGCGGCCATTTTTTATGGGGAAGAATTACTTGATGAACGGTATGCGCTCTTAGTGCGCTTTGGCCAGCTCCTCAGCTTTGAGTTCTTTGCGCAGTACTTTGCCGACGTTGCTCTTCGGCAAGTCGTTGCGAAACTCCACAAACTTCGGCACTTTGTAACCCGCCATATTGGCGCGACAGTATTCAATCACCTGCTCTTGCGTGAGGTTGGGGTCGCTGGCGACGACAAACATTTTCACTACTTCACCCGCTTTATTATCGGCAACGCCAATGGCGGCGCACTCGAGAACAGCGGGATGCAACGTTAGGGTCTGCTCTAATTCACTGGGATAGACGTTGAAACCTGACACGATAATCATGTCTTTCAACCGATCAACAATTTTGACGTAGCCCTCTTCGTCCACGGTCACAATGTCACCGGTATGCAGCCAGCCATCGACAATCACTTCGGCGGTTTGCGCTTCACGCTGCCAGTAGCCGCGCATTACTTGGGCGCCGCGCACGCACAGTTCGCCAACACCACCCACCTCTTGTTCCACGCCGTGTTCATCGACCACTTTGATTTCGGTGCCGGGGATTGGAATACCGGCAGTACCGATCTTTTGAAAGCCTGAGGGATTCATGGAGATGATGGGCGATGATTCGGTCATGCCGTAGCCTTCGCTGACGACACAGCCGGTCACCCGCTCCCAATCGTGTGCAACGGCATCCATCAGCGCCATCCCGCCGGACAGGGTCAACGACAGCGATGAAAAATCCATTTTCTGGAATTCTTTGTTTTGTAACAGGCCGACAAATAGCGAATTCAAGCCACAAAAGATTTCAAACTTGACGTTTTTAATGGTTTTCACAAACGCGGGAATATTGCGCGGATCGGGAATCAACAAGCTGTGGCCTCGGGTCGCTGGCATAAGCCCCATATTCAGCATGTACGCGTAGATATGGTAGAGCGGCAGTGGCGATACGGTGGTGAAGTGCTTTATAGAGTGCCCACCGATTGCAACAATTTCCAGCGCTTGCGCAATATTACTCAAGATCGACTGTTGAGTGAGCATCACGCCCTTGGATACTCCGGTAGTACCACCGGTGTATTGCAGTGCGCAAATATCCGCTAGCGCAGGGGAATGGGCAGGCGCATCGCCCTGTGCCGCGAGCAATTGGGAGAAATGGATAACCTCCGACGCTGGCAGCGCAGGTCGCTTGCCTAAGACTTTCATCACACCCGCCAGCAGCAACTTTTTCGGCTGCGGCAACAGATCAATCGGGCGCGTGACAATTACGTGCTTTACACCTGTCTCCGGCAAGGCGGCCCTGAGAGTCTCATAAAATTGATCAAGCACAACCACCACGGTTGCGCCTGAGTCATTAAATTGGTGAACCAACTCCCGATGGGTATACATGGGGTTGGTGTTGACTATCACCAGCCCCACTTTCCACGCGGCAACCACCACGACGGGATACTGCAATAAGTTGGGTAACTGAACAGCTAAACGATCACCGGCGCGAAGATTCATCTCGTGGTAAAAATAGCTCGCGGCACGGTCGGCGAGCTTATCGACATCACCGTAGGTTAATGTTTTACCCAAACAGGTGAAAGCGGGGCTATCCGCAGAGTCGGCGACGGCTTGCTGCCACAATTGCAACAGTGACTGCGCGGGCAGCGGCGGTTGCTCGCTGGTTAGACCCATGCGTTGTTGTGCTTTTTTTACCGCGTCCTGAACCTGCATAAAACCCACCTTTTTATAAATTTATTGTAATTATAGTGCGCAAACGGGCCCGCAAAAGCCCGTTGGAAAAAGTTTTAGGAGTACTTATTAAGCCTACTTAGAAAGCAGACGCATCCCTTTTTCGAGTCCCCCTAGGGTCAGGGGAAACATCTTACCCTCGACCAAATCCCTCAGCATTAAAATAGAGGGCGTGTAGTCCCAATATTTTTCTTGGACTGGATTTAACCATATTAATTTGTCAAAGGTTTGCGACATCCTGTGCATCCAGACATTGCCCGGCTCTTCGTTGTGATATTCGACGCTGCCGCCAGGGCTATTGATCTCATAGGGCGCCATTGACGCGTCGCCGACAAAGATTACCTTGTAGTCTGAGGAGTATTTATGCAGCAAGTCGTAGGTTGATATCTGCTCGTCGCGACGGCGGTAGTTGTCTTTCCAGACATAGTCGTAGAGGCAGTTGTGAAAGTAGAAATATTCGAGGTGCTTGAACTCCGTTTTTGCTGCCGAAAAAAGTTCCTCGCACAAGCGCACGTAGGAGTCCATTGAGCCGCCAATATCGAAAAAGATCAGTACTTTTACGGCATTGTGCCGCTCGGGAACCATTTTAATATCCAGTAGTCCAGCGTTGCGCGCGGTACAGCGGATGGTGTCGGCCAAATCGAGCTGATCGGCGGCGCCTTCGCGGGCAAACTTGCGCAGACGGCGCAGTGCCACTTTGATATTTCTTGTTCCAATTTCAACCGAATCATCTAAATCTTGAAATTGGCGATCTTCCCATACTTTTACGGCACTGCCCTGCCCGCCTTCCCCGCCAACTCGAATGCCCTCAGGGTTGAATCCGCCATTGCCGAAAGGCGATGTGCCACCTGTGCCAATCCACTTGTTGCCGCCCTGATGCCGCTCTTTCTGCTCTTCAAGGCGCTTTTTAAACTCTTCGATTAACTTCTCAAGACCACCCAGACTTTCTATCTTGGCTTTTTCTTCATCGCTAAGATGCTTTTCAAATTCCTTGCGCAACCAATCTTCTGGAATCAGCGCTTGAATGATGTCGTCTATATTTTCAAGGTTTTTAAAATAAGCGCCAAAGGCACGATCAAAACGATCGTAATATTTTTCATCTTTGACCAAGCAGGTGCGTGACAGCAGATAAAAATCATCGATCGATCCGAAGGCAATGTTTTTTTCCATTGCCGTCAGTAAGTCCAGCAACTCTTTGATCGAGACTGGCACATTAGCGCGCTTGAGTGTGTAAAAAAAGTTTATCAGCATCGGTTAATTGTCTTAGCGCGCTTCGCGGCGTGTCATAAAGGCCAGACGCTCGAGCAGATGCACGTCCTGTTCGTTTTTCAATAGCGCGCCATAGAGCGGCGGAATGGCTTTGGTCGGATCGCGGTTAGTCAGCACGTCTTCGGGAATATCGTCAGACATAATAAGTTTTAACCAATCAACCAATTCAGAGGTGGATGGCTTCTTTTTCAGGCCTGGAATTTTGCGCACATCAAAGAAAATATCCAACGCCTGATCAACCAAAGTCTTTTTAATCACGGGGAAATGCACATCGACAATTCGCTGCATGGTGCTGCGATCGGGGAAGCTGATAAAGTGGAAGAAGCAGCGGCGCAAAAAGGCGTCTGGCAGCTCTTTTTCATTGTTACTGGTAATAATAACAATCGGGCGCTGGATTGCTTTGATCGTTTCGCCTGTCTCGTAAACGTGAAATTCCATGCGATCGAGTTCGAGCAAAAGATCGTTGGGAAATTCAATATCGGCTTTGTCAATTTCATCGATAAGCAAAACAACCTGCTCATCAGCTGTAAATGCTTGCCACAACTTACCCTTATCAATGTAATTGCTAATATCGTTCACCTTGTCATGACCCAGCTGAGAGTCGCGCAGTCGCGATACCGCATCGTATTCGTAGAGACCCTGCTGAGCTTTGGTGGTCGACTTAATGTGCCACGCCAGCAGTGGCTTACCGAGAGCTTTGGCCACCTCTTCGGCGAGTAGTGTCTTTCCTGTTCCTGGCTCACCTTTAATCAGCAGTGGGCGCTGCAAGGTTACGGCCGCGTTGACCGCCATCTGCAATTCAGCAGTGGCGACGTAATTTTCTGTACCTTCAAATTTCATAGGGTATCAATCCACGTCAAAAGTTATAAAAGCAGTTAGCCCGTCATAATAAGCTAAAATAGGTCGATGAGATGAATCCAATTTCCGTTTCAACGCATCTAACCAGTAAGACAGCGGCAACTCCCCAACGGAAGAGTAGTCGTCAAGTATGGTGCCGCTGTTGGCACACTGTCTTCAAGAGAAAAAGTGCGTAACTATGACCGCAGAGTATTACTAAGCTTTGAGTGCCTTAGCTAGAGCTAGACTCTTAGCGCTAAGGAGTAAATAAGCACTGTGTCGTGGTAAATTAAAAACATTTAAAAAGGATATTACTATGAACAAATTACTTCTTCGTTGTGCCCTGCTGCTGAGCTTGTTTGCGGCACCACTTGCCATGAGTGACGATCACTCGACTGTGATTATCGCTGATAAAAACGGTGTTACTGCCGTTGAGCTAGCGACAACTGATGACGCTGCACCCAACCAGACTGCAGAAAACCCCAGCGACAGCGCCGACTACGACTCAGAGGTGCAAGCGCTCGTCTCTGGCATTGTGGCCGAGCTGAAAGGCGAATGGGCGCAACTGGATGACAGCGAGCGCGAAGAGATCAAAGCAGCGCTGCGCTCGGTGCGCGATGGCGTCTCCGTTGAACTAGATCAGTCGATGGATTTTAAAACCATGATCGTCGCTGTTGTAGCCATCGTCTTTACCATTGGTTCGCCGATTCTCATTGTGATTTTGCTGCTGTTTTTCACTTATCGCAGACGTAAGCAGCGGACAGCCTTAGTCGAGAAGTTTATTGATGCAGGTAAAGATGTTCCGCCTGAGGTGTTGTCAGTTCTTAGTGGCAACCGTGATCACACCGACAATTTACACCGCGGCTTGTTGCTCTCGGGCGTAGGGATTGGATTCTTTCTTTTCCTAGGTTTAATGATGGACTGGGACGTGGCCTCGATCGCATTAATCCCGCTCTGCGTCGGTATTGCACGACTATTGATTTGGAAGCTGGATGCGAAGAAATCGCTAGAGCATGACAGTGACAGCGATTCTGCTGCCTGATCTCCATGTCCATTTCAGATCAGGCCCTGATCGACAGGGTTATCAAGGACGATAATCATTTGGCCTTTGCGGAGCTGGTGAAACGCTATCAATCCCAGCTCCGCTATTCCCTGCGCCAACTGACAGGTTGGAACGAAGCGCTGGCCGATGACCTTGCACAAGAGACTTTTATTAAAGCTTATCGCGCTATCGCAAGCTTTGAGGGCAGTGCAAAGTTTTCCAGCTGGCTCTATCGGATCGCCTATAACCAGATGGTGAGCCACTTTCGCGTAGCGCGCAATCGCGAGCTGAGTTTGGATAGCGTGGGTAACGACACTGCGCTGAGTGACCTGAACTTCGAATCAGCCTTTGACTTGAGCGATTCAGACACGCAGGTGTCTGCAGAGCACTACCAACAGTTCCATCAAGACCTCGCCAAAGCGATGGCGGGCTTGCCGCAAAATCAACGCATGGCGCTGCACATGCATTTACACCGAGAGTGCACACAACAAGAAATTTCAGATATTATGAATATCCCGTTGGGCACCGTAAAAACCCTGATAACTCGGGGGAAAATCAGCCTCAGAGAACGGCTCGCGGATTGGCAGACTGGAGAAACACCATGAGCACCAGAAACAACATTGACCCTCTCGACACTATTTTCGCGCGTGCGCGCAGTACTGAGCCCTACGTGGTTGCGGGTGAGTTTTCAGCGAGCGTGATTAAAGCGCTACCGAAAGGTCGACGCTTGATGGATTGGCAAGATGCCGCGATAACGCTGGCATTTACCGTCGCAGGCTGCATTCTGGCTTATTGGTTTTTCCCCGTTGAGCGACTGTCGCACCTTGTGCCAAATCAGTTTGTGATTACGCCAATGATGCTGCTCGGCATGACTGGATGCGTCGGCGCAGTCTGTGGCGGCGCCTATTGGGCGGCAGAGACGAGTAAACTGTAGTCGCGAACGGAGTCGCTCACGAGGTCTGTCGCGACCTAAAAAATGACCCAACCACCCGCAAAAGAATATAAAGAATAAGCACAAACATCAGCACAGCCAGTATTGGCGCCAAGCCTCGCTGAAATCCCAGATCATCCCCAGATGCCAAAAGCCCCTCGTAGAGACTGACAAAAAAAGCGGGTGCAAGATGTTTATCATCTGGATACGCCGTGACAGGTGTAACCAGTATCGCAGCACTGACCAGCACCGGTACATGTCGCACCCACGCCGCACGAGCCTTGCGCAGCAGGTAACCCAACACAATTAATAAACAGACGCCCCCAGCAATATAGGCGATCCAACCGTACAAATAATCTTCGGCAGAAAACATAATTAATCAATCCATTTAATAATATGGTCTTCGATATCGTCGTCATGAACAAAGCGTTCAGAGATTACTTTACCACGCAGCGATGCGCCATAACTATGCAGGGTTTGACGATCACCCGAGCGCAGATGATGCCATTCAGGTAACGGCAAGCCAGCGTCAAGTAGGCGGTAAGAGCAACTCTGCGGCAGCCAGCTGATTTCGTTGATGTTGTTGCGATCGAGTTTGATACAGTCGGTGACAATTGCATGCCGTCCAGCGTAGTCAGAGCATTGACAGCTCTCAGTATCGAGCAGCTCACAGGTAACGTTGGTGAAATAGATATCGTCGTTATCGTAGTCTTGCAGCTTTACCAGACAGCATTTACCGCAGCCATCACACAGTGACTCCCACTCGGGCTCACTCATCTCGGCGAGAGATTTTGTTTGCCACCACGACTGTTCGCTGGTCATTTGGGCTCGCCCTGCGGATAAAGGGGTGGCGGCATTTGCAGGTAAAATCCGTTGTCGACGATCTCAGACATGACCTTGAGAACATCCGCCTGAGCCAGTTTCTTTTTCTCACTCAGTAACATAGTGGTCACCAATATGGGCTTGGCAAATCGCTGCAATAGAAACTCTGGCACGCGGGTTAACTTGTCTTCTCGAGAGACGTAAAGGTACATGCCCTCTTTGCTCGCAGTTTTATAGATATCGCAGAGAATCTTCATAGACTGTCACTGCTGTCCATAACCGCCTGCAAGGCCGGTGTGACAAAATCCACACGCCAACCCTCGACCAACCGCAACGGCCACTGGCAATCGCCCTCGACGGCACTGCGCAAAATCGACTCCAACTCTTTTTTGTTGCACATCAACTCTTTTGGAATCGCATTGTTTTCAGCAACTTCGTCGAGGCTGACGCGCATTTGTTTCATGACCTCGGCCACCGGTCGCGATAGTGGCTGCGGCAAACTCTCGGGTACAGGGCTGTCATCGACCGACGCAATAATCTGCAAAACTGCCTCGCCAAATCGCTTCACCGAGCGGCCGTACCAGTCATCAATTTTGTAGAGCTGCCCCATACTGGTGGGCAGCTTGCTCGCCAGCTCCATCAGTACATTGTCTTTCACAATGTGTGAGCGCGGCTTGTCGAGACTTCGGGCAGTTTCCTCGCGCCAATCGCAGAGTAACTTGAGCGCCGTGAGTGATTTACCCTGCAAGCGCCATGCACCTTTAATACGCAGGTAATAATCCGCGACTTTGCGCCGCTCGACAGCGGTCTGCAGCAGACCGCGCATCTCCTCAGCAAACCAGCTCTGGCGCTCTAATCTGTCGAGCTTGTCGGCGAGCAGCGTGTAAATTCGGTGCAGATATAGGACATCGTCTGCGGCATAACTCTTTTGTCGCTCACTCAGTGGGCGAGCCATCCAATCTGACCGCGTATCTTCCTTGCCTAACTCTACGTCGAGCATCTCTTGCACCAACCGTGCATAACCCATGGAATAACCAATATTGGCCAGTCCTGCGGCGACTTGCGTGTCAAAAATAGTCGCGGGGCAAATCGACAGCACATGTTCAAGAACTTCGAAATCTTCGCCGGGGGAGTGAAAAATCAGCGTTCGACTGGGTGCTTCAAGCAAGTTTTTGAGCGGTCCGAACTGGTCAATGGCAAGGACGTCAATCAACCAACACTGCTCACCATCGGACAGCTGAATCAACGCTAACTTGGGAAAGTAGGTGTCGGTGCGCATAAATTCCGTATCAATCGCCAGCGCCGGCAGCGCTGTCAGCGCCTCACACAATGTTGCTAATTGCTGGTTATCGGCAATCCAGTGATAGTGCACATCCGTTTCTGTTGTCATCTAGAGGGATTTCCTACTTTGCAAGGCCATATTGAGGGTGCCACCATCGACATACTCCAGTTCGCCACCCATGGGCACGCCATAGGCGATGCGCGATACAGCTACGCCAATGGCCTTGGCTTTATCCGCAATAAAATGTGCGGTGGCCTCGCCTTCAACGGTCAGGTTAGTCGCCAGTATTAACTCGCGGACATCGCCCACCTTGAGCCTTGCAATAAGCTGATCGATACCTAGCTTTTCAGGGCCTATGCCGTCTATCGGAGACAAATGCCCCAGCAGAACAAAATACTTGCCGCGGAAACTGCCCGCTTGCTCAATGGCGTAGAGATCGGCCGGACTCTCGACCACGCAAATCTGTTCGGGCAGGCGTCGCTCGTTGCTGCAAATACTGCATAGTTCGTGCTCTGTGAGGGTGCGACAGCCGCCACAGCGGCCCACTTTATCGACTGACTCAATAATCATTTCTGCGAGACGCGCCGCGCCGCTGCGATCTCGCTCAAGCAGGTGCAGGGCCATGCGCTGGGCGGTCTTTGCGCCAACGCCCGGCAGCACGCGCAGGGAGTCAATTAGTTGATCAATTAAATTACCGTACACAGTTGCGCCTTTTATAGTGGGTTTTGTCGTAGGTCTT
>LIDE01000010.1 GCA_001438605.1 SAR92 bacterium BACL16 MAG-120619-bin48
TAGTTCAAATAAGAGACCAAGTGCTGATTTTATTATTTTTTGATCTCTCATCAACTCTGCCATTTTGTCACCATTCATGCGATCGAATGATCTTGGTGTATCTAAGACATCTATTTCTAATGCTCTTTTTAGGTCATTAACTACAATTTCATTTTTAGAAGTCTTAACAAGCCATTCATATTCGTTCCAAGTAGGATTTGGAGATACAGCGATGGCGTATATTTTTCGTGCGATCGAGATGACGCTTATTCTTTGTAATGTTTGTCGTTGTTTCATAACTGTATTTATTATATTTTTCTTAGTGCGTTCATTTACTCCTCATACATAATCGCCATATTCCTTTCGCTATTTCTTAAATTCGAGTGATAGTAAGTCTTCGTTATATGTTCAACCCCAGTTCCACAGTCTTTTGCTAATTGAACAATGTTTGCTCCATTGTTTACACGCTTACTAATTCCATAATGCCTACAACTGTATAGCTCAAGCTTTCTTTGTTTAGCATCTGTAATGCCCACACCCACCAATACATTTCCAAAGTGTGCTGTTAGTGCTCGTCTGTTTTTCCCGTGCCAATGTGTTCCGTCATTTAGTGTAAAAACAAAGTCATCGCCTTTAGTGTGCTTACTAATTTGTTTTAGTCTCTCAAAGTATTCGCCACCCCTCGCAATAAACACTCTGTCTTTTCTAACTTTGCTTGTTTCTCCTTCGACAATAATTTCAGCCCATTTGTAGTCGTCTTTTTCATATACTTTTACATTCTTCCATTTCAATCCAAACAACTCTCCACTTCTCATCATTGTGTTTGCTTGTATTAGAAACAAATGTCTAAACAACTGCCTTTCAAAAGTCTTATCTTCACCTAACTTATCTGCTTTGATTTGTTTTGCTGAACAATAACTGCGTAGCCACTTACAAATGTTCGCGTACTCCTCATCTGTAAATGTTTTGCGCCTCATTGCTTCTGCTTCAGTGCCAACTATTTTTATTGTTGGATGTAAAAACTTCTCTGTGTTGTGCAGTCCTTCGTCATATGCCCACTTACAGAAATGATTGATAGTACTTAACTCATTACGGATTGTTTGATTAGAAGCACCTTTGCTTAAACGGAATTGCTGATAGTCATATATTGTTTTCTTACCAAAAGTATCTAATCGGTGTTCAGAATTTATTGTGGGATATTTTGTAAGCGACTTAATGTGTGTTTTGATAGTGCTAAGCCTTCCTTCAGTAATTCTTTTAGCCAACACATCTTTTGCTCTGTGCTCTAAATACAGCTCAATTGCTTTGTACAAAGTTGGGCTAAACAGACTCTTACCTTCTGTCATTTTCACAAAGGCTACCGCGTGTTCTATTTTTGCTCTTTCTTTTGCTGTTTCAAAGTTCTTCGTTCTTAAGCTTTTTTGATGATATTGCCTATGCCCTTCTACTCGCATACGCATTTGCCAATTGCTACCACTATTTGAAGTAGTAAAAATTGTTACCTCGCCATCGCAAAGTGTGTGTTTGTTTTTGTAGAAGCCAGAGTTGTTTTGTGGATTTGTTATTAGTTTTTTATTTTTGAAATCAACTCTCAATATTGCTTGTTCCATTTATCTATTCCTTTTGTTTGATAATTTATTATATCAAGCAAAAGGAAGGCACCATCTTCAAGTAGCAAGTATTTTATACTTGATATACTTATGAAGTGCAATAGTAGCAGAACCTTACAACAATGTTTACAACAAAGACGAAGGAATGCGTCTTTACAACAACTTTACAACAAGGGAAACACCATAGGAATGCGGGTTGTAGGGCATGTTATTACTCCCATTCAATCGTCGCAGGCGGTTTACTCGATACATCGTAAGCAACGCGGGAAACGTCGGCGATTTCGTTGATTATGCGGTTAGACACTTTCTCTAGCAGCTCGTAGGGCAGATGGGCCCAGCGAGCGGTCATAAAATCGATGGTTTCGACGGCGCGGAGGGCGATCACCCACTCATAGCGGCGGCCGTCGCCGACGACGCCAACTGACTTCACCGGTAGAAATACAGCGAAGGCTTGGCTGGTTTTTTGGTACCAGCCGAAGTTGTGTAGCTCTTCGAGGAAGATTGCATCGGCTTCGCGGAGAATGTCGGCATACTCTTTTTTGACTTCGCCGAGAATTCTTACACCGAGACCTGGGCCAGGGAAGGGATGGCGATAAACCATGTCGTAGGGCAGACCCAGCTCGACACCGATCTTGCGCACTTCGTCTTTGAATAGCTCACGCAGCGGCTCGACAAGCTCTAGGGCCATATCGTCGGGCAAGCCGCCAACATTGTGGTGAGACTTAATTACGTGGGCCTTGCCAGTCTTTGATGCCGCAGACTCAATCACGTCAGGATAAATAGTGCCCTGCGCGAGGAATTTAACATTTTCAATTTTGTTCGACTCTTCATCAAAGACTTCGATAAAGGTGTTGCCGATCACTTTGCGTTTTTTCTCGGGGTCGCTAACGCCCTTCAGCCCGTTCAAAAATTTGTCCTGAGCATTGGCGCGAATTACTTTCACACCCATGTTTTTGGCGAACATTTCCATCACCGTATCGCCTTCGTTTTTGCGCAGCAGACCGTTATCGACAAACACACAGGTCAGCTGGTCGCCGATGGCTTTATGCAGCAGCGCGGCGACAACCGAGGAGTCAACACCGCCGGACAGACCCAACAATACGTGACTGTCGCCCACTTGCTCGCGGACACGGGCGACTTGATCATCAATAATAGCGGCGGCGGTCCACAGCGGTTCGCACTGGCAGATCTCCAGCGCAAAGTGTTGCATCATGCGCTCGCCTTGCAGCGTGTGCGTGACTTCCGGGTGAAACTGAATGCCGTACAACTTTTTCGCTTCGTTAGACATACCTGCGATGGGGCAAGACGGTGTTGATGCCATCAACTCGAACCCATCTGGCATCGCCACGACTTTGTCACCGTGGCTCATCCACACATCAAGCAGCGAATCGCCGTTAGCACTGATGTGATCTTTAATGTCGTGCAGCAGCGCAGACGCGCCCTCGACTTTAATTTGCGCGTAGCCAAACTCGCGAATAGTTGAGGTCTCTACTCTACCGCCCAACTGGCTGGCCATGGTTTGCATACCATAGCAAATACCCAACACTGGCAGACCCATGGTGAATACACAGTCTGGCGCGCGTGGCGCAGTGTCGCCGGCTGTAACCGACTCTGGGCCACCGGACAGAATGATGCCGCGCGGATTAAATTCTCGAATCTCTTCTTCGCTAATATCCCAAGCGCGTATTTCGGAAAATACACCAATTTCGCGAATACGCCGAGCGATAAGCTGGGTGTACTGCGAACCAAAATCGAGAATAAGAATTTTTTGCGAATGAAGATCAGACATGAATAAATCCTAAATCCAGCGCAGGCTATTTCACAACAAACCTGCAATAACTAAAAACAAAAGAGGGCTGCACTCAAAAAGTACAACCCTCCCTAAACACTTACCTACATCCTGGGCTAGCGACCACCGGCGGGGTAATTAGGCGCTTCCTTGGTAATCTGCACATCGTGAACATGGCTTTCGCCCATGCCCGCAGAGGTAACGCGAACAAATTTCGGCACTGTGCGCATTTGTTCCATCGTCGTACAGCCGGTGTAACCCATTGCCGAGCGCAAGCCACCTAGCATTTGATGAATTATCGCCGACACGGGGCCTTTGTATGGCACACGGCCTTCAATGCCCTCTGGCACTAACTTTTCAACGCCTTCGTTGGCGTCCTGGAAATAGCGGTCACTGGAACCCTGATTGCGCGCCATAGCGCCGAGAGAACCCATTCCGCGGTATGACTTGTATGAGCGGCCCTGATAGATTTCGATATCGCCAGGCGCTTCATCAGTGCCCGCCAACATAGAACCCATCATCACAGCACTTGCACCGGCTGCGATTGCTTTGGACATATCACCAGAGTAGCGAATTCCGCCATCGGCAATCACGGGTACACCCGTGCCCTTGAGCGCTTCAACAGCACTGGCAATCGCAGTGATCTGCGGCACGCCAATTCCTGTCACAATGCGTGTGGTACAAATAGAGCCGGGGCCAATGCCTACTTTGACACCGTCAGCACCGGCATCTGCCAATGCTTTGGCACCTTCACCCGTTGCGACGTTGCCGCCGATAACCTGTACTTCGGGGTAATTTTCTTTAATCCAACGCACACGGTCTAAGACGTTTTTAGAGTGGCCGTGCGCTGTGTCAACAACCAACACATCAACGCCAGCTGCAACGAGAGCGCGAACGCGCTCATCAGTGCCCTCGCCCACGCCAACAGAAGCACCCACGCGCAGACGACCTTGGTCATCTTTACAGGCATTGGGAAACTGCTCGGCCTTGTCGATATCGGTCACGGTAATCAGACCCTTCAGCTCAAAGGCGTCGTTGACCACCAACACTTTTTCGATGCGGTGTTTGTGCAACAGTGCGCGCACTTCGTCAGGATCGGCACCTTCTTTAACCGTCACCAAACGCTCTTTAGGTGTCATAACCGACGTCACGCAGGCATCCAGATCTTCGGCAAAGCGCACATCGCGGCGCGTCACAATACCGACCAAATTGGTTTTTTCTAAAATTGGGACACCCGAAATATTATTGGCTGCGGTGAGCGCCTGAAGATCGCGCAAAGTCGCGGTCGACTGAATAGTGAACGGATTTTTAACCACGCCGCTTTCGTATTTTTTAACCGCCCAAACTTCTTTCGCTTGCTGCTCGATAGTCATGCTCTTGTGCACAATACCAATACCGCCCTCTTGAGCGATAGCGATGGCCAAGCGAGCTTCTGTCACCGTGTCCATCGCCGCCGAAACGAGGGGGATATTCATGGTGATACCGCGAGTAAGTGGGGAAACGGTAGACACATCTTTGGCTGTCACCTCGGAATAACCGGGCACCAGCAAGACATCGTCAAAGGTTAAAGCTTCGTGAGAAATGCGCAACATGGGAGACGCTTACCTCGATGAGGGTTTAAAAAGTAAGCGGCGCATTATAAAGCAGCCCCCACGAGTAGGTAAACAACTATTTGATGGCAAAAAATTACCGTCAACCCCAGTAAATAACTGATTTTAGAGTTTTTTCTCGACAACAGAGGCGCGCGCAGAAACAATAGTCCAACGCCCAAAAAGACAGCCCTATGCAGACTCAGAATTCAGACCGACTTATCTTCAGCGTCAGTGAACTTAACCGCACTGTCAGCCAACTCTTTGAAACCCAATTTCCCCTGCTCTGGGTCGAAGGGGAAATATCCAATTTCGCCCGCCCCGCCTCGGGCCACTGGTATCTCACGCTGAAAGACCGTCAAGCACAGGTGCGCTGCGCCATGTTTCGCAACAGCAATTTACGGGTCAACTTCACGCCCGCCAATGGCAGCCAAGTGCTGGTGCGCTGCAGAGTGAGTTTATTTGAAGGGCGAGGCGACTATCAGCTGATCGTCGAGCACATGGAAGAAGCCGGTTTTGGCGCTCTGCAGCGACAGTTCGACGAACTCAAACAAAAGCTCGCCAACGAGGGACTGTTTTCACCGCAACAGAAGAAACCGCTGCCAACGTCAATCAATCACATCGGCATTGTCACCTCACCCACCGGTGCAGCGATTAACGATATCCTCTCGGTTTTACAGCGCCGCTTTCCATCGATCAAGGTGACGATTTTCCCCACCGCTGTGCAAGGCGAGCAGGCCGCTGCGCAAATCGTTCAGGCCATCGCCAATGCCAATCGGTACACCCTCAACGACCGCACCTGCGACGCGTTAATCGTTGGTCGCGGCGGCGGCTCACTTGAAGATCTGTGGCCGTTTAACGAAGAGATCGTCGCCCGCGCCATTGCCGCCAGCACCATCCCCATTGTCAGCGCCGTGGGACACGAAATCGATTTTACTATTGCCGACTTTGTCGCCGATTTGAGGGCCGCAACCCCCTCAGCGGCAGCCGAGCTATTGAGCCCAGACGGCGAAGACATGTTGAATCAATTTGAGGGTTTTGAAATTTTGTTGGCCGAAGCCATGGCGCGCAAAACAGCCATGATGCAGCAGCGCGTCGAGAGCCTGAAAAAGCGCCTGCGTCATCCCGGACACAAACTGCAAGAGCAAACCCAACACCTCGACCATCTCGATATCCGTCTGCGTCGCGCCATGACGGCCGCGCTGCGACAGCAGCAATACCGCGTCAGTAGTGTGCAAGGAAAATTGGCGCGCCTACACCCAGCGCGAGCCATTGAGCAACGCCATCAACAAATACAGGGATATCTTAAACAGCTCTCACGCAGCATGGCGCAGCAGCTCGAAGCAAAACAAACGCGCACCGCACAGGCCATGCATTTGCTCGACACGGTAAGCCCATTAAAAACACTTAGTCGCGGCTACTCGATCATTCGCACGCCACAGGGTGGCGTAGTGAAAAGCGCCACAGACGTAAAGATTGGCGACCAACTAAAAAGCCAACTGGTTGACGGCGAAGTCTATTTTTCTGTCACCGACACAAACCGCAATAGATTGTAATTCTCAGCGCATCACGCACCGGCAATCACTATTTTTTGCGGCCTTCGTTGCGCTTGCTAAACTTGGTTACCGGCTTGTTCTTGAATGTCGGCTTATTCTCAGGCTTGCCCTTATTGGCATAAGGGTTCTCAGACGTACGATATTCAACGCGCACCGGCGTGCCGTGCAAACCCAACTCACGGCGGAAAATTTTCTCTAAAAAGCGGGTGTAGTGAGCCGGTACAGCATCCGTCTGGTTGCCGTGAATAATGATAATCGGTGGATTGCGACCGCCCGCATGGGCAAAGCGCAACTTAATTCGCCGACCATGCACCAACGGCGGCTGATGCTCTTCCACAGCGCCCTCAAGCACCTTGGTCAAGCGCGACGTACTCAGCGGATCGGTCGCGGCAAGATAGGCCTTATCAATAGAATCGTAGAGATTACCCACACCAGTGCCGTGCAGCGCAGAAATAAAGTGCACGTCTGCAAATTCGGCAAACTTCAACCGCCGCTGCAAATGCTCTTTCACCGTCTCGCGCTGCTCTGCGGTCAAGCCATCCCACTTGTTTACGCCAACCACCAAGCCACGGCCAGCGTCGATCACCGAACCGATCAGGTGTAAATCTTGCTCTACCAAACCTTCATGGGCATCAATCATCAATACCACCACATGGGCATCATCAATCGCCTGCAGGGTCTTAACAATAGAAAATTTTTCAATCGCCAGCGTGATATGTTTGCGCTTGCGAATACCCGCCGTGTCAATCAGCGTGTAGTTTTTACCGTGGCGCTCATAATCGATATACACACTGTCGCGGGTCGTGCCCGGCATGTCGAACACCACCACACGGTCTTCGCCAAGCAAGCGATTAACCAGTGTTGACTTGCCCACGTTAGGTCGGCCAACAACACCAATTCGAATCGACTTTTCCTCACGCTCTTCTGGGGCCACATATTCTGGATAGGGCTCCAACAACTCCTCCATCATCGAACGCACACCGCGCCCGTGAGTAGCCGTCGTTGGAAACATGCCTGAAAAGCCCAGCTGATAAAAATCGGCCAGCGCCGCCGTTGGGTCGAGACCATCAATCTTATTGGCCACCAAATACACCAAACGGTTCTTTTTGCGCAGAATATTAGCGATCACATAGTCCGCAGCAGTAATACCCGAACGGCAATCGACAATAAACAAAACAATGTCGGCCTCATCCATCGCCAGCATCGACTGCTCGGCCATACCCGCATCAATGCCCTCTTCCTCACCACTAATACCGCCCGTATCAATCACCATAAAGCGGCGATCAAACATCTCACCATCACCGTACTTGCGATCGCGAGTTAAGCCAGAATAGTTCGCCACCAGCGCATCACGGCTGCGTGTGAGTCGATTAAAAAGTGTTGATTTACCAACATTGGGGCGCCCAACAAGAGCGATAACAGGAATCATGGAATAAAAAATGCCGCAGGTTTCAAGTGGGGCATTCTACTTTAAAAATGGCGGGTTCACACTAGGGAAAATACACCCGATAGTTGGCTGAATAAGTCAGCGCAGCAGCGCATTACAGGCAGCCTGATGGCAGAAAAGTGATTTTCCGCCCAATCAAGCACCATCCTCAGCACCACATGTAACATCACCGACCCCAGCATCCCGCGCCCGCAACTTGCGGCGAATAATCGCCATGCGCGCCTCGGTGACAGACTCCGATAAATCTGTGGTCTGATGAGGCTTTTGCTTTTCCATAATTCTTCCATACCAACGGCCACCTCTAGAATTAGAAACGCTATTGTGTATGAGTGTAGACTATGGTTTTGTCGCTTGAGGGCTGAGTAAACGGGTGTTTTCTCAGCCCTTGCACGTTGGGGCGCGCTCGCCGGTGCGGGGCGCACCTGAGCCAGCGGTGTTACTTGATACTGTAGGCGGTCAGGGAGCCGTCGTTGGCTTGAACAATAAGTTGATCGCCAACACTGAGCATGGGCGCACTCACGCCACTCCCGTCGACATTTGTGCGGGCAATAAAGTGGCCATCAACGGGGTCGAGCAGGTGCAGGTATCCCTCGGCATCGGCGACGGCAACGTAGCCACCCAATTTGGCGGGGCCGGTAATGCGACGCAGGAAGAGTTGTTCGTTACTCCAGATAGGCTGGCCGCTGCCGGCGCGGAAGGCGCGCACTGTGCTGTCGGCTTCGCTGACGTAGACTTGTTCGAGGCTGCTAGCGGGTGCGTGATGAGAGGAGCTGTCTTGGAACCACAAGCTTCTGCCGGTGCCGCGAGATAACGCGCCGATGCGACCTTGGTAGCTGACGGCGTAAATAACGTCTCCCACGAGGAGCGGTGTTCCGTCGATATCAACCATGCGCTCGAGGTCGGTTCGCCCTTTGGGTAGGGCGAGGCGCGATTCCCAGATAAGGGAACCGTTCTCTGGGTTGAAGGCGATTAGTTTTCCGGAATCAAAACCGACGAGCACCATTTTGCTGGTGACAACGGGGACGCTGCTGCCGCGCACGGTTAAGAGGGGTGGTTCGTCTTCGTGCTGCCAGACGGCTGAGCCATCGGCGGCGTTGAGGGCGAACAGTTTATTGTCGATGGCTTGTACAACAACAATGTCGCCGTTGCTTTGCGGGCTGGCGAGTATTTCTGCATTGACGTTGGCGGTCCACTGCACTGCGCCGGTGTCGGCACTGAGTGCGTAGACTTGACCTTCGATAGATCCAACCATGACGAGGCCTGCGCCGTAGCCAACTCCACCAGAAATGGGGCTGTCGAGCTCGGTGCTCCAGCGGCGCTTTCCGCTACTGAGGTCGATGGCGGTGACGGTGCCTTCATGGTCTGCCGCAAAAATAGTGCTGTCGCTGGCGGACGGTTGCAGGCTGTCCCAAAACTTTTTATTGCCTGAGCCTATGTTTACTGACCACTGCTTTTTGAGGCTTGCCTCCTCCTGAAACTTGACCAGCTCTGCTGGCTGCAGTTCGACGGCATCGTCGTCACCAAATAGACTACAGCCTGATATCAGTAATGCGGCGAGCAATAAACTTAACTTTTTCATGGCGTTTCTTCCTATTGGTCGGTGACGGCCTGGTCGACTTCTGTGTCTGGTGCGGGGGCTTCAGGCGCTGGCTGAACTTGGCCAATTTTCAACTGCAATAAGGCTCTTGCTGTGCTGTTTTGCATGGCGATATCTGCCATGGCGGCTTCATAGGCGGTAAATGCGGCGGCTTGATTACCTTGTTGCAGGTAAAAATCGCCTTTGGCTTCGATGTATTGCGATGCCATTTCGCCAGCGTCTTTGCCCTGCACCATTTGCAATGCGATGTCGAGGTTGCCGCGCGCGGCTTCTACTCGGGCTAAACGCAGACGTGCGATGGCGGTGCTGGCTTTGTCGCCGGCGGCGTCGAGGGCCCACTGCAGTTCGGTTGCGGCGGTGTCGAGGTCACCGTTTTGGACGGCAATTTTTGCTTTGATCAAGGCGGCATAGTAGGCGTACTGCGAACTGCCGT
>LIDE01000011.1 GCA_001438605.1 SAR92 bacterium BACL16 MAG-120619-bin48
TTTGAAGCGTTAATGGTGAATATTCTGCTCTGCACGTTGTTTTCCATTTTCGGTAGCATGAACCGAGAGGAGAAGCTGTTTGCGCGGCTATGCATGGTCGATAACATTTACATACCCGCCAGAGTCGAGCTCGCCCAAGCCTCGGTGGCTGAGATGACGGAAAGCCTCCGCCGCGCCCTTGGTACAGAGGCAGATGTCGAAATTGAACACGCGCTATCCGCCCTCGATCTGACCCATAGCGAAACTCGGCCTGCCGCTTTGCGAAAAATTCGCGACCATATCAACTCTTCCCTGAATATGCGGCTCGGTATTTTGGCCACCTATCGGATCATGGAAAAGTGCATTCCCTTGACCACAACCAGCCACCAAGAACCTGACGATATTTATATGATTGAGTCGGTGGTGGCGATCCACAGCGACAGGCTCACCGGTATTGCCAGTGAGTTAAATAAACTGCGCATTCACCACCGTGAAATTCTCGACAATCTTCCGATTGGCCTTATTGCGATTGGACAGAGCGGCGCCATCCTCAAGTGGAACAGCACCATGGCCACCTACACTGGCATCGATGCTGAATCGGCCAGTGGCGTACTAGTGGGCAGCCTGCCTGAACCGTGGGGGTCGCAGCTAAACCAATTTGCCAGTGGCGCAGAGCGCGCAATCGAAAATCTGCGTATTGATATCGACGGCGAGACACGCTGGTTCAACCTGCAAAAGTCCGTCGATCAAGCCACCGATAACGATGCGATTATATTGATTGAGGACAACAGTAAATCGGTTCTGTTGACGCAAAACTACATCAACAACGAGCGTCTTGCCTCTGTTGGACGCCTAGCCGCTGGCGTAGCCCATGAGATCGGCAATCCAGTCACTGGCATTGCTTGTCTCGCGCAGAATTTGCAGCATGAAACCGACGCCAGTGAAATTGAAAAATCTGCTGAATTGATTTTGTCGCAAACCAATCGCATCAATCTAATTGTGCAGTCACTGATCAATTTCTCCCGCGGCGACCGCAGCTACGAGAATGCCTTAGAGTTAGTGAATGTGCGGGAGATAGCCGAACAAGCCATTCAATTACTGCAACTGTCCAATCAACACGCCAGCCAACAATTTGTCTGTCATGTGAGTCCCGAGCTGGAAATTGTCAGCGATCGCCACCAGCTTGTGCAGGTATTTTTAAATCTGCTGAGCAATGCGCGAGATGCGTCTCCAGAACACAGCGAAGTCACTATCAGCGCAGAGCGCAGCGACAGCAGAATTACCATTATGGTGAGCGATGCCGGCACGGGCATCCCGGACGATATCCAAGCGCGAATTTTCGAGCCCTTTGTCACATCGAAAGAGCCCGGGGATGGCACTGGCTTGGGGCTTTGGATTGTTTTTCATCTCGTAAAAGCGCTCGGTGGTGAAATCAACCTGTCCAGCCCTGCGGTAAACAGTGACCGCGGCACGACGGCGCGACTCCATTTTGCGGTTGTCGATCAGCACACGGCCCATCAGTGAACCCGGGAATTCGACGAGTGCCTTGTATCGCAGGGACTTCGGAGTAACAATAGCGTCCGCCTTTACAAATACCGCATATGCTATGAGCAACTCGCCAACAACACACCACATACTCATTGTTGAAGACGAAGAAATTATTCGTTCTTCGCTGCGCAAATTGCTTGAGCGCAACGGTTATAGTGTCAGCGATGCGGTGAGCATTAAAGCTGCCCGCGAGACGTTTGATTTTTCAATATTCTCGCTTGTTATTAGCGACCTGCGCCTACCAGGACAACCAGGGACAGATCTTATTCAGCTTGCCGAGCCGGTACCCGTGCTGATCATGACTAGCTATGCAAGCTTGCGTTCCGCCGTAGAGACCATGCGCCAAGGGGCCGTCGACTATATTTCAAAACCCTTTGATCACGACGAAATGCTGGCCGCGGTAGAGCGGATTGTCAGCAGCGATCGATCGTTATTATCAGCATTGCAAACTCAACCACACAATTTAGCGCTTGCAGGCACGAGCAGTGCGATTACAAAAGTTCAACACCTGATCTCAAAAGTAGCGAGCACAGACGCTGCCGTTATGATTATCGGTGAGACCGGCAGCGGTAAATCATCTGTCGCCATGGCCATTCATCACGCCAGCCAGCGCTGCGAACAACCCTTTGTCACCGTCAATTGCGCCTCTCTCAACGAAAGCGAGTTAGCCGTGCTGGCTGAGCGCTGCAGCGCTGTAGGAACACTCTTTTTGCAGAACATTGGCGAGCTGCCATTACCCTTACAGCCACTGCTGTTGCGCGCGCTGGAAAGCTGTCAATGCCGCCTGATTAGCTCCGCTGACTCTCAGCTAGAAAAGCTCTTAGCGGCGCAGCTATTCCGCAAAGACCTCTACTACCGACTGACTGTTGTGACTATACCCATGCCCTGCCTAGATCAGCGCCGCGAAGACATCCCGCTCCTCGCTGATCTTATTCTGCGCAACTGCAGTAGCAATGCAGGCCTCGATAGCGATGCCATTGAGGCATTAAGCCACCACTCATGGCCGGGGAATCTATTGCAGCTGCGCAATACGCTGCAGCAGGCGGCTATTTTGGCAGAGCCAGACACTCCTTTAAGCGCAGCGCAGATTGGTATTGAAAGTGTCGCTGCATCTAAGGCTTCGATCGGCCCGCACTTTTCGCTTCGACCGAGCAATGAATCATTTGACGATGCACCGGCGGGATTATCTCTTGAAGACTACTTCACTCGGTTTGTTCTTGAAAACCAAGAGAATATGAGTGAAACAGACCTCGCCAAAAAGCTCGGCATCAGTCGCAAAAGCCTGTGGGAACGGCGCAAAAAGCTGGGTATTGGCAGGAAAAAAGGCCACGACACGTCTGATAGAGCGTCGGCTACCGAAAAAAACTAATCGTTATTTCTACGAATTAGCGCTTGAACAACCTAATTTTTCCGATACAATCGAGCGCAAGAAGCCTTGGAGCTTCTGTAAAAATAATAACGAATAACAATAATATCTGGATGGATACAAGAAGGGTTCTACGTGGCTTAAAACAAGATTATCTTGAATTTAAGTACTCGTCTGGGAACCATTGAGGGGGGTCGTCTTCGGGCGCCCCTTATTTACTTTCAGCTTTGCCTTCTGCTTTACTTTCAACTTTGATGTCAGCTCTGCTGGCAGCCAAGACTTTCAACGTTTCACACCCCTTCTGCTGGTAGTTTCTGCTTCATTTTTTTATAAATAATTTAAACGCGTATAGTTTACTTTTTTATCTTAATTTCGCGTCGCTCTCGATCCTCTGTTAAACTCCGGCCACATACAACAACTCTAATTGGCAATCACTTAATGCTGGAGCGCATAAGCAGATTTCTCAAAAAAAATCTCAAGTCTAAACCAGATGCAACGCACTACATCTTCGGCCCGAGCGAACACTCGCTTACCCCTGCGATGATCAATCGCAATGCCCGCAGTATTGTTGATGTTTTGCAGAAAGCAGGCTTTGAAGCCTATGTGGTGGGCGGATGCGTGCGCGACCTGCTTCTTGATCTAGAGCCGAAAGACTTCGATGTCGCCACCAGCGCGCGTCCTTGGGAAGTTAAATCGCTGTTTCGACGCTCGCGCATTATTGGCCGTCGCTTCCAAATCGTGCACGTTCAATTTGGCCGCGAAATTATCGAAGTCACCACGTTTCGCTCAAACGACGAAGAGAGCAGCAATAAAAACCATCGTCAGCAGACAGATAGCGGCATGTTGACCCGTGACAATGTTTTTGGATCCGTAATCGAAGATGCTTCACGCCGCGATCTCACGGTCAATGCGCTTTATTACGACCCCAGCGACAACACCATCCACGATTTCACCCACGGACTGGATGATATAGACGACAGTATTATTCGCATCATTGGCGACCCAGCGACGCGCTTTCGCGAAGACCCCGTGCGCATGCTGCGCGTTGCGCGCTTTGCCGCCAAGCTCGGCTTTCAAATTGAGTCTGCCACCGCCACACCGATGCGCCACCGCGCCGCCGATTTGCGCCAGATATCAGCGCCGCGACTGTTCGACGAAACATTGAAATTATTTATGACTGGCAATGCCGTCGCCACTTTTCAACTGCTTCTTGAGCATAAGCTCTTTGACTATATTGTTCCGCAGCTGGCACCCATGCTGAACGATCAAAACGGCATACCGTTAAAGTTGATTACTCAAGCTTTTACCAACACAGATATCCGCATTCAATCGGACCAGCGCGTCGCGCCAGCGTTTATTTATGCAGCCCTGCTCTGGCCGGTCGTGCAAAAACTGGCGAAAACTTACGAGAAAAATGGCAACTCACCGCCCTACGCCCTAAGTAAAGCCGCGGGTGAAGTGACCGCCAGACAAATTGAGGTGACCGCAATACCGAAGCGTTTCACGATTCCCATGCGAGAAATTTGGGATCTCCAGCAGCACATGCTGCGCCGCGGCGGCAATCGCGTTCAGCGTTTAATGGAACATCCCCGTTTCCGCGCCGCCTATGATTTTGTGCTGCTCAGAGAACAGTCTGGTGAAAACCTCGATGGCTTGGGCGCTTGGTGGACAGCCTATCAGAGCGCTGATGAACAGTCTCAAGAGAAGATGGCGGAAGAGACGTCGGCAACCAGCGGCAACTACAAGCGCTCGCGACGCCGGCGCAACAGCAAGCGCCAGACCACCGATTCAGAATAGCCATGGCGATCGCCTATATAGCACTCGGCAGTAACCTCGACGATCCGCAGCAACAACTCGACCGCGCACTCGCCAGCCTCGCAAACCATCCGAAAATAGCGCTGCTGGCCGTCTCCGCTCGCTATCAAACAGCGCCTATCGGCCCACAGCAACCAGATTTTATCAACGCCGCCGCGCAGCTGAGAACAACCTTGGAGCCAGAAGAGTTACTCGATACGCTACAGGCCATTGAACAACAGCAAAATCGCATACGCACGGTGCACTGGGGACCGCGAACCTTAGACTTAGATATTCTGCTTTACGACAATCTGACACTGGATACAGCACGGCTCACGCTCCCACACCCGAGAATGCACGAACGCGCCTTCGTCTTGGTTCCCCTCTCAGATATTGCGGCAGATTTATCACTCCCAAATGGTCAAACCGTTCGACAACTGTTGGCAAACTGCTCACAGCAAGGTATTGTAAAAACCGATCGCGACTAACCATTGAATTCCACTCAATTTTACTCAGGTGATAGCCAGTGACAGCGGAGACTACTGTGGGGCAAACTGTTCTAAGCGAATTTAATCTCGATCTGTCGACCGTCTCTATTCCCAAATATATCGCTATCGAAGGCCCCATCGGCATTGGTAAAACCACCTTAGCAAAACGACTCGCCAGCTCATTTAATTACGACACCCTGCTCGAAGACGCGGAAGAAAACCCCTTTCTCGAGCGCTTTTATCAAGACCGGCGCAGCAATGCCCTGCCAACCCAATTGTTCTTTCTGTTTCAGCGCATTCGAAAACTCGAAGCACTGCGCCAAGGGGATATCTTTCAGCCGGTTCGCGTTTCCGACTTTCTTATTGATAAAGATCCTCTATTTGCCCGAATTACCTTAGATGACAACGAGTTTCGTCTGTATCAGGCAGTCTACGAGAAAATCATTACCGAGCTGCCAAAACCAGACCTCGTGGTCTACCTGCAGGCGCCGACAGAGACCCTCTATGAGCGAGTGCAAATGCGTGGTAACGCCATTGAGCGCGGCATCGAACACAGGTACTTGCAACAATTGAACGATGCCTACACCCAGTTTTTTTATTACTACGACGACACTCCGCTGCTTATCGTCAACACCGCTGCCATAAACCTCGCCAGCGGCGATCGAGACTACCGCAACCTGGTTGACTATATGCTGCAAATTACCTCGGGACGGCACTACTACAATCCGCAACCGATGCAGTAGAATAGAACCCTCAGCCCAAATACTCTTCAATTGAGGCGCAAATAAAAACATGAAACCAATAACAACCAGCAGCCTGATCAACATGAAGGCCAGTGGCGACAAATTCGCCGTTATCACCGCCTACGACTTTACCTTCGCAAAGCTGATTGAGAACGCAGGCATTGAAGTAGTCTTGGTCGGCGACTCGCTGGGGAATGTTATTCAGGGGCGCGACAGCACGATTCCAGTCACAGTGGCGGATATGGTTTATCACACAGCCGCGGTCAAACGCGGCAACAGCAACGCTCTTTTAATCGCCGATATGCCCTTTATGTCGTACGCAACAGAGACCCAAGCGCTAGAAAATGCCGCATTACTAATGCAAGCAGGCGCGCACATGGTCAAGCTCGAAGGCGGCGCATGGCTGGCTGAAACAGTCCGCCTACTCTGCGAGCGCGGCATCCCCGTCTGTGGCCATGTGGGCCTAACACCACAGTCGGTGCACAAGCTGGGTGGCTACAAAGTTCAAGGGAAAGAGGAGCAAGCGGCCGCTCAGATGATTAGCGAAGCCAAGGCACTGGAGAAGGCCGGGGCGGAACTCATCGTCGTCGAGTGCGTTCCCTCATCGCTGGGTCGCGCGCTCTCGCAAGCACTGACTATCCCCGTTATTGGTATTGGGGCTGGCCCTGACACCGACGCGCAAGTCTTAGTACTGCACGATATGCTCGGTATCTCTCAGCGCCTACCACGATTCTCGAAGAATTTTCTTGAAGACAACACATCCATTCAATCAGCTATTTCTGCCTACGGAGATGCAGTGCGCGCAGGGACATTCCCCGCGCCAGAGCACTGCTTTTAGTGATACCTATGTCAACACAGTCCATCTATGACTTTAACTTGCTCGACAACAAAGGCGATGAGGTCTCTCTCAGCGATTACAAAGGGAAGGTGATTCTGATCGTCAACACCGCCAGCAAATGCGGATTTACCGACCAGTACAGCGGCATGCAAAGCCTCTATGACGAATTTAAAGAGCGCGGATTAGTTATACTCGCCTTGCCCTGCAACCAATTTGGCGGACAAGAACCCGGCTCCAACGCTGAAATTCAATCATTTTGCCAGCTCAACTACGGCTTGAGCTTTCCGGTTATGGGCAAGATTGACGTCAATGGTGCCAACCAACACGCCCTCTACAGCTATTTAAAAAGCCAAGCAGGCGGATTGTTTAACAGCAATATAAAGTGGAATTTCACCAAGTTTCTGGTCGACCGCAACGGCACCGTTGTCAAACGTTATGCCCCGATCAAAAAGCCCAAAGATATTGCGGCGGATATTACAAAGTTACTGTAAACCGCCGCTGACTCACTTCTCGTCAGCGCGCAATTGCGCGAAATACACCCGAGCGGCCTGATTGACCTTGGGTGCCAGCACAAAGGTCGAGAGCATAGTCGGTATTGCCATCGTCGCAAAGGCGCCCAAAATTAGCCCATTTACTGTTTCCATCGACACAACAGCACCCACGATAATCAGCCCCAAATAGACTGGCGTGTAATAATATTGGCGCTCAGCACCCAGCAGAAAGCCGGTACACTTCACACCGTAAAACCACATACTAACCATTGTGGTAAAGCTTAATAAGCCCACCATAATAAGCAGTAAGTAAATACCCACTACCGGGAAAACCTGCTCAATTGCTCGGGCGGTTAAGGTAACACCCTCAACACCGGGGTGCGTTTGCCAAACACCTGTCAGTAAAATAATCAGCGCCGTGCATGTACAGACAACCAGCGTGTCCACCACCGGCCCAACCATAGCCACAACACCTTCCCGTATTGGCTCCACTGTTTTAGCCGCGCCATGGGCCATCGATTCCGTACCGAGGCCGGCCTCATTAGAAAACGCTCCGCGACGGACACCAATCATAATCACCGCACCGACCGAGCCGCCCGCAGCTGCATCACCGGTAAATGCATCTGTCACAATCAGCCACAGCGCAGCCGGAATCTCTTGCCAGTAAGACCAGAGAATAGTGATCGTCATACCCATATAGAGCAAAACCATCGCCGGTACGAGACGCACGGTCAAACGGCCAATGCGTTCGATACGCCCCACAATCACCAGTGCAACTAACAGCGCAACAATAGCACTGGCGGCAAGATCAAAAGAAAAGTGGTCGGTGCCGGTAGCAAGCCCGGCGGGAATCGCAACGCCATCGCGCAACAACTGAATAAACTGATTGGCCTGAAAAATTGGCAGCGCGCCGACCATGCAGGCAACGGCAAACAGCGCCGCCAGTGGGTACCAGCGCTTACCCATACCCTCCATAATGACGTACATGGGACCGCCGTGAAGCACACCCTGGGAATCATAACCGCGGTACATCACCGACAAGGACGCCGTGTAAAACTTAGTCGCCACTCCGACAATGGCAGTCACCCACATCCAAAAAATGGCGCCGGGCCCACCGATACTTATCGCAATCGCCACGCCCGCAATATTGCCTAAGCCAATTGTTCCCGAGAGTGCTGTGGCGAGGGCTTGAGAATGCGGTATATGGCCAGGATCATTGGCATCGCTGTATTTTCCGCGTATCAAATCATAGGCGTGGCCGAAGTAACGGTATGGCTGCAATCGCGAATAGATCATAAAGAAAAGACCGCCGCCAACCAGCAGTACAACGAGCGGTGTACTCCACATCGCGTCAGCCCAAGCATTGAAAAAGTGTTCGAATTGTTGCGCGATACCTGTAGTCATTATTTTTATTATTCTTCAACAAGTTATTGTGTGGTCAGAGACCGGAGTGGAGGATACGTTTTACTTAATCAAGCGGTTTTACATAAAGCACCAAGCTGTGGCCGACCAATTGATAACCATTCTGGCGGGCAATACGCTCTTGGATTTTTTCAATCTCAGCATCGTGAAACTCAACAACCTTGCCGGTGTCGGTGCAGACCATATGATCGTGATGCTCACCGCGATCTATTTCATAAACCGCCGGACCGCTGGCAAAATTATGTCTTTCAATCAGACCGGCCGCCTCAAACTGCGTGAGTACACGGTAGACCGTTGCAATACCCACATCGCCATCTGAATCCCGCAGCGATTGATAAATATCTTCTGCCGTCATGTGCCGATCATCACAACTTTCAAGAATTTGTAAGATCTTAAGTCGAGGTAATGTCACCTTGAGACCGACTTTTTTTAGTTCTTGATCTTCTAGAGTCATGGTTAGCCCTTCTCTATGTTAGTCGCTTTGGTTATTATCCCTATTCACGCAACCAACGGGAACCCCACCAATGCGAATAGTTCTGATTTGCTTACTGAGTATATCTCTTTTCTCGACCGGCTGTAGCTGGATCAAGTTTCCTGGGGTGCACAAAGTGGATATCCAGCAAGGCAATATTGTTGATCAGGAAATGATCGACAAACTACGTCCGGGAATGACCAAATCGCAAGTGAGGTTTGTTTTAGGCACACCGCTGGTCGTCGACACATTCAATCAATCGCGCTGGGACTACTTCTATAGCCGCGTGAAATCAAACGGCGAGAAGAGCCAAGAGCAAGTCACTATTTTCTTTGATGCAGACGACAAACTTGAGCGGATGACGGGGGATTACTTACCCAGCGCTGCTGTGCCTGAAGCGCGCTGACGCCTATACGACCAGCCTAGCGATTGGCGCGAAGATACCGTGCGGGACTAATCCTTGCTGTTTTTTGCCTCTTCAGCCCGACGCCGTCGCACCTCTTTGGGATCTGCAATTAGCGGCCGGTAAATCTCCACGCGATCTCTATTTTGCATTTCGTAAGCGTCGGGCCCAGGAAGACCTTTGGTTCCCAGCACCTGAGAAAAAATACCCATCTTGGCCTCAGCCACATCAATCTCAGGAAAGTCACGCAAGATGCCGGATTGCTCCACCGCTTGCAGCGCAGTGGTTCCAACTGGCACAGTCAAACTAATTAACTTTTGCTTGGCCGGCAGCGCGTAGGCAACCTCAACCACAATAGTTGGCTTTGTATCAGTCATGTTTTTTTCCATAGACAACATCAGCACGGCGGCACAGCGAATCAACCAAATTATTCGCCATACTGGAAAATAGCTGCGACGCAGCAAACCCCATCGCCATATTATTAAACTCAAATTCCAAATCGAGACTCACTTTACAGGCATCCGCAGTTAAGGCCTTAAACGTCCACAACCCTTTAAGATTTTTAAACGGCCCATCTTCCAGCGCCATTTCGATACTCGAGGGCTGTGTCAGACGATTGCGCGTCATAAAGCTGGTCTTGACGCCCCCTTTTTTTAAATCAAGGCGCGCCACCATCAAACTGTCAGTTTTCTCAAATACTTCAGTCGCCTGACAGCCATCCATAAACAGCGGGTAATTTGCCACGTCATTGACCAAGTCAAACATCGACTGGTCGGAATGCATCACCAAAGCGGATCGCTGTACTTTATTCAAATCAGCCTCAGGAGAAAAACTTATCGTAAATGCCCATCACAAACACCGCAATAATGGCTGCCGGCGCAATAAAGCGCAGGGCAAAGCGCCACAGAGTTGCAAATACAGGCGACAGGCCCTGCATCTCTTCATCGACAAACTCTTTTTTCATCACAAAGCCAACAAATAGGGCTATCAGCAGTCCGCACAGGGGCAGCATGACGTTAGAGGTTAAAAAGTCGAGGAAGTCAAAGAAGGTAAACCCAGCCACCGTCGAATCAGCCCAAATATTGAAGGAAAATACGCTACCCAAACCGAGCAGCCAAGTACCGCCCGCGACCAGTAAATTCGCCTGAAGCCGACTCATATTTTTAGACTCAATCAACCAAGCCACCGCAGGCTCGAGCAGTGAGATTGCACTGCTCCACGCGGCAATGGACACCAGCACGAAAAACACAGCCCCAACCAGCAAGCCACCGGACATATTGCCGAAGGCCACTGGCAAGCTGATAAACATCAATCCTGGGCCAGCACTGGCCTCAATACCCGGAGTGGCAAAAACAATTGGAAAAATAACCAAGCCTGAAACAATCGCCACAAGACTGTCGAAAAAGGCGACGATTAGAATGGTTTTGCCAATATTGGCGTTCTGCGGCATGTAA
The DNA here is from genome assembly GCA_001438605.1 of SAR92 bacterium BACL16 MAG-120619-bin48. Classification (GTDB taxonomy): domain Bacteria; phylum Pseudomonadota; class Gammaproteobacteria; order Pseudomonadales; family Porticoccaceae; genus HTCC2207. Next base: position 10,999 of record LIDE01000011.1, read on the forward strand.
GCACCGTAGGCCATAATCGCACCCATACCAATGCTCAGTGTGAAGAATGCTTGCCCCATCGCCTCAAGCACACCGCGGCCACTAAGCGCAGAAAAATCAACGCTAAACAGAAAGTTCCAGCCAGCCTCAAAGTCACCCTGGAAATAGCTAAAGCCAAGCAGCACAAAAAGCATAACGAACAGTATCGGCATCAATATTTCGACGGCTACACCAAGACCTTTTTTCACACCGCCAACCACTACGCCGACACACAGCACCATAAAAATGCTCTGCCAAAAAATAAGCCGGGAAGGATCAGCAAGCAATCTGCCAAACACGTCGGCAGCCATCTCACCACTCGCGCCTTGCAGCTGGCCTGAGGTCATCTCAAAAATGTAGGCGAGAGCCCATCCCGCGATGACCGCATAAAAAGAGATAATGAGCATGCCTGCGATCACGCCAAGCCAGCCAATTTGTCGCCACCACGAACTGGCGCCACTTTCGGTAACCAATTCTCTCATGGTGTTGATTGGGCTTTGACGACCGCGGCGACCCATGGCCACCTCCGCCATCATAACGGGAACACCAATCATCAAAATACAGACGAGATAGGCGATTACAAAGGCGCCACCGCCATTGTTACCTGCGATATAGGGAAATTTCCAAATGTTACCTAGACCCACTGCCGAGCCTGTTGCCGCCATGATAAAAGTCCAGCGGCTGACCCAAGTCCCATGCATACCCTTTTGTTGTAACGCCATAAAGTCTCTCCAACTTTTTTAGAGGCGAATTGTAACGCTATCAATGGGGCGTTCCTAATTAAAAAAATAGGCCGCGCGCTGCATTTACTTACGCTTGAGCCTCAAGCCAACGTATAATCAGCGCCTATGACAAAAAAGAAACCAAAACCACAGTCCGGCACCATTGCGCTCAACCGCAAGGCGAAACACGATTACTTTCTCGAAGATAAATTTGAGGCCGGTGTTGTGCTGATGGGGTGGGAAATTAAAAGCCTTCGCGCAGGCAGAATCAATCTGACGGACACTTATGTGCTGCTGCAAAACGGGGAAGCCTGGCTTATTGGTACCAATATTTCGCCACTGCCAACTGCATCCACCCACTTTGTCACAGAACCGGCGCGAACTCGCAAATTACTGCTCAATCGTCGCGAGCTCGACAAGCTTGAAGCGGGCGTCAACCAGAAAGGCTACACCTGTGTCTGCACCGCCCTCTATTGGAAAAACCATTTGGTGAAGTGCGAAATTGCACTCGCCAAAGGCAAGGCAACATTTGATAAGCGCCACGACGAAAAAGAGCGCGACTGGGATCGTCAGAAGCAGCGGATTATGCGTCACTCGGCATAATCCACCGCCCGATTTCGACTAATACAAATACTCGCTAATAATGCCGCGCCCTTCATTAAGCCTCCGCACTGTGCTGGGGGCTGTCTAAACGCTGACTAAGACTACTGATCAGGCTTGGTTAACTTGTCAAAAAACCCTTTTAATTTCCCGGTTTTATCATTGACTTGATCTTCCACCTTCCCGCCCAGCTGCTTAACGGCCGCCGATTGGGCCGCCGCTTTCCCCGCGGCATTAACAATTGCACCGACAACCTGACTAGCCACCTCTGCGGCGGAAGCGCCCGAGGCGTTGCCATCTTGATTGCCGATATTTTTCAGGGATAAATCGGGCAGCGCTAAATCAACCCCCTCCCCGCCGAGAATTGCATAGTGCAGCACGCCTTGCGTAATGATCAAATCCTGAATTATCAGTTTTTTAGTACTTTTCTCAGTATCCGACCCAGAGGAATCCGGCCCCAGATACTCAGCAATATTCGCCTTAATTTGATCGAGATTACTCCGCCCACTGGCGCGCTCGAGCGTCACCTCCGGCGCCACAATCTGCAGCATTTGGATAACAATGGTGTCCCCGGCTAAGGAATCTGCCTCCATCACAAAGCTAATCTCACCCAAACTAAAGGCGTAAGGTGAGGCAAACCCTGCTGGATTGGCAACTAGCAGCCCTTGAAAACTGCCCTTTGCCGAGGTCAATGACAAATCGACACGGCGCAGACTGACCTTCGACTGAGTCATCTCTGAGCCAACTGATTCGACAGCGCCTTGCACTGTTCGATCTAAGTTGGTCAGCACAAAGATAACCAGCGCGGCGATGATGAAAACAATAATGGCGACAATCTTTACAATCTTGTTCATCTTTCTTCCCTGAGTTGTTTACAATTAAGCCCGTAGAACAAAGCATAGATGCTATTCTGGAGTATGCCAAAAGCGATCAATATTCCACTTGTGATTTAACGGAGAATCGCGACGAATGCCTAAGACAATTCCCGCTTACAGCACCCCCGCACTTATACGAGAAGGCTTCGGACTGCTCTGGCACCCCAGCATTCGCTGGCTAGTGCTGATTCCAGTACTGATTAATATTGCCATGTTCGCTGCCGCGACGTGGCTTGCGGGCGCTTGGGTGAGCGAGTGGTTAGAGTGGCTGGTGGGCGAAGTGCCCGAGTGGCTGCAGTGGTTGGTGTGGATTATCTGGCTTTTGTTTGTTCTGCTTGCGCTGGTGATTTATGCATTCACCTTTACTCTGCTGGCCAACTTGGTGGGATCGCCTTTCTACGGAATTATTGCGGAGAGAGTGGTAGCAATGGAGCGCGGCAGTGAGAATCATGCGCCGACAACCCTCGCATCAATGCTGCACATCGCTTGGCGCAGCTTTCGCCGCGAGCTGCAAATCATCGGCTATGTGTTGCCGCGCACACTGGGCGTTGCGCTGATTACATTAATTATCAGCTTTATACCCGTGATTAATATTTTGGCGCCTATTATCGCTGGCAGTTGGGCGGCATGGTCGCTGGCGCTGCAATACTTTGATTATCCGGCGGATATTGATGAGGTTAGTTTCAAAGACGCCAAACAAATGGCGGGAAGCCAGCGCGTTTTGTCACTGAGCTTTGGTCTTGCGGCGCTGGCAGCTGCCGCTATCCCTGTTGCAAATTTGTTACTACTTCCCGCTACGGTTATCGGCGGCACGCTTCTGTGGTGCAGGGGGTTCAACCAAGAGATCGTCGTCCGGCATGGTGCAGGACAGCTTCATATCCAATAGTTTCTCTATCGGCTCTAATAGGAAAGCGTCATCTTCGCAGGCAAAACTGATGGAGGTGCCTGTCTCGCCAGCTCGGCCCGTTCGACCAATGCGGTGAACATAATCTTCCGGCTCTTCTGGCAGGGTGTAGTTAATCACGTGACTCACGCCGTTGACGTGAATGCCGCGTCCCGCAACATCTGTCGCAACCAATACCTTCACTGCACCGCTTTTGAAGGATTCTAAGGTTTTCATGCGGCGGTTTTGCGGCACATCGCCAGCAATCAAGCCAACTTTAAAGCCCTTTTTCTGCAAGCGCTCAAAAAGCGTTCGGCAGATATCGCGTCTATTGGCAAAAACCATCACGCTATCAACGCCATCGCTGCGCAAAATATTTTGCAACAGGGCAAACTTTTCGCTGGCGGTGGTGATAAATATTTTTTGTTCGACGGAATCTGTCGCCACACGCTCTGGCGCCATTTCAATCATCACTGGCTTGTCGGTCCACTGCTCGGAGAGACGCAGCACTTCTGGGGTGAATGTCGCAGAGAACAGCAGCGTTTGGCGATCTTCACGGGGCGGCGTTAAACGCACTAAACGGCGCACTTGCGGAATAAAGCCCATATCCAGCATGCGGTCAGCTTCGTCAATAACGAGCACTTCAACCTGATCGAGATGGACATCGCCATTGCTGGCAAAATCCATAAGTCGACCTGGGGTTCCCACCAAAATATCGCAGTATGATTTTTGAATTTTTTGTAGCTGTTTAGCGTAGTCCATACCGCCAACAAGGGTGTGCACCTTTAAATCAGTGTGTTTTAGCAGCTGCTCAGCATCGGCACCAATCTGAATCGCAAGTTCGCGGGTGGGCGCTAAAATAAGCGCGCGCGCCTCGCCCATGTAACGCTCATCGTCAATAGGGTGCATCAGTAAGTCATTGATAATACTCACTAAAAATGCAGCGGTCTTGCCCGTACCCGTCTGGGCCTTGCCAACCATATCGTGACCGCGCAGCGTGTGCGGCAGCGAGGCGCCTTGAATTGGCGTGCAATACTCAAAGCCAGCGCTCTGGATGCCTCGCAGCAGTGGGGGCGCTAAACCAAGATCGTGAAAGCGCACTTTGCCGGCTTGCGGCTCAACTAAAAACTGATCCGCCGCCCAAGGCACTTTTTTGCCTGAACTGGATTGTTGGGCATTGCCTGCTGGGGCTGCATGAAGTGGAATATTGTCGGCTTGGGCTCTGTCGGTTGCAGAGCTGTCAATTGCAGAGCTGTCGATTGGCGTGCTAGATGTAGTTTCAGTCAAGTTTCGGTACACAGTATTAGACGGTGGGTAAAGACCCAGTTATGTGCACAGCGACCCTTTGCGAGTAGTATGTGCACCTGTTAGCGCGGCGATTGTAGCAGAATTGTCAACGACCCGTTCAGTTTAATAAGTTGCTTGCGTCTGCCGATCATTATTCACTCACGACGCGCCGCCTAGACAACCAGTAGTCAAGGCTGACCCAGCGCCCAGCGCCTGTAAAGAGCAGGCTCAGCAGCATAATAAAATAGGTGGCTGCGAACTCAATGCCGTTATTTAAAATAACAAAACTGCCTTTTTCGGTGAGCCAGCCGTAATCGCCATTCTCGCGCAGAATTCGCCGTGCTGTGGAAATGCGGGCACCGACTTCTTCGCTGTTTTGCAGACTTCGCTCGGCGGCGGGGATACCTATGGTGGCGAGCACTTTGGCTGTGCTAGTGTCTGGGTCGCCGGGGGCAATCGCAAACCATCCGTTGTCCCAGTGAGATGTGCCTGCCGCAACCAGCATCGTGAACATCAAGGGAATTGCCATCAGCCGAGTTGCCAGGCCCAACAGTAAAGCCACGCCGCCCAGCAGCTCCGCGCTCGCGGCCAGCAGCACCATCAGTGCTGGCATAGGTAAGCCTAGCCCCCAATCCGGATTTCCAAACCACGCGACCATATCATTCCAGTGGGTGAATTTATGCACGCCAACACCGATAAAAATGGGCGCTAAGTAGAGCCGCAGTGCCAGCGGACCAAGCCAGTCGATCCGTTTCAAAAAGTTTAAAAATCCAGTGTACAGCGACGTCAATGTTTCCATGGCTCTCAATCCTGTGAGTTGGGTCTGACCCATTAGAGCGCACAGCACTCAATAAATTCCGTTGCGCGGTCTGGCAGAGCTCGGCGCCGCAGGACAATAAGAGGACAAGAACCCGATTTCCACGGAGTATTGCTCAATGAGTATCAGTTTTTCTCGCTTTGCATCAGCCATTGAACGAAGATAAACAGCTCATACAAATTGTCTTCATTATGCTCTTCAAAAATAGTCACAATTCCAACTTTATGCAAAACGCGGGTGTTCTCGCGCGGCTTGCCGGCCCGCTGATTCTGGGACAGCTCGCCGTGGTTGGCATGACGGTGACGGATATTTACATGGCGGGGCAGATTGACGCCAACACCCTGGCGGCAGTGCAACTGGGCGGCAGCATCTGGGCAGTCGTCAATCTGATTGTGATTGGCATTATGATTGGCAACAGCCCCATTATCGGAAACTTCTGGGGCTCCAATCAGCAGCACAAAGTGCGCTACCAATTTCAGCAAGCGCTCTGGCTGGCTCTGCCCATGGGCGTGGCGGTTGGCGGCGCAATTTTGGGCGGTATTTTTATTCTCAGCCGCTTGGATATCGCCCCTGAAGTCTATGATATTGGTCGCCGCTATCTTATGCCTTTTCTGATTACGGGCTTTATGTTTCCAGCATTCTTTGCTTTTCGCAGCACCTTTGAAGGCATCGGCGATACGCGGCCTGTGATGGTGTTTAATTTGGCAGCTTTCCTGCTCAACATTGTCTTTGACTATGCCTTGGTTTTTGGCAAGTTTGGCTTTCCTGCCCTTGGCGGTGAAGGCGCTGCATGGGCGACGGCACTGGTGATGACGTTCCTATTAATCTGCATGGCCGTTTATGCACAGCGCTCTCACACTATGCGATCGCTGAAGCTCTACCATGATTTTGCGATGGCCAATGCGCGCGCGATTATGTCAATACTGAAGCTGGGCATTCCTATCGCCTTAAATATTGCCGCTGAAATCTGCTTTTTCGCCATTATTCCGCTTCTGGTGGCGCATCTTGGCGCAGACGTTGTCGGCGCACATGCCATTGCGATTAATATTGATTCGCTGGTGTTTATGATTCCTCTCGGTATGGCTCAAGCGCTGACGATTAAAGTGGCCCATGCGGAGGGAGCGAACAATCCAAAATTGGCGCGGCAAATCTGCTTGGTTGGCTTTAAATTGGTGTTTCTCTTGGGACTCTCGATGGCTGTGCTGAAAGTAACCCTGCGCAGTGATTTAGCCAGTGCTTTTAGCTCAGACCCCAACGTGCAGTCGATTGCCATGACGCTGTTTCTTTTTGCCGCAGCACTGAGCTGTGTCGATTGTCTGCAAATGGCGGCAAGTGGGGCGCTCAGAGGTTATAAAGATGTACGATTCCCGCTGCTGATCCAAGTGGTGGCTTTTTGGGGCATTGCCTTTCCGATTGCTTATTCCATCTCACTCACAGATTTTTGGGGCGAGCCTCTGGGAATTTATGGCTTTTGGGCGGGCATGATTGTTGGGGCATTTTTTGCGGGGTTAGGTCTACTGACGCGCTGGAATATTGTCTCACGCAGTCGAATTCAAGCTGCCACGGTGTAGCAACCCAGCGTTACTCGCTCGCGGCCATTGAGGTCAGTCAAGGTATCGATGGTCGTAAAACCGGCAGCCTTGAATAGGCTGCGCACCGCGTCTCCTTGCTGAAACCCGTGTTCAACCAGCAGCCAGCCCTGAGGGGTAAGATAATCAGCGCTGCGCGCAACAATGACTCGTAGATCCTCAAGTCCATCCGGACCTGAGACAAGGGCTGAGGCTGGTTCAAAGCGTACATCGCCCTCAAACAGGTGGCGATCGCCTTCTTCGATGTAGGGCGGGTTGCTGACAATCAGGTGGAACTGCTGCGGGGGTATTTGCGCAAACCAGTGACTCTGAAATACCTGAACATTACTTAGCGCGCACTGCTGACAATTGCCTCGCGCCAGTGCCACTGCGCCGGGCATGCAGTCGACAGCAGAGACAGCCCATTCGGGACGTTCAGTCGCTAACGCTAGCGCGATTGCGCCAGAACCAGTCCCCAAATCGAGCACAGACGCGTCTTCGGGTAACGGCAGCTCAAGCGCCTTTTCCACCAACAATTCCGTTTCAGGGCGAGGAATGAGTGTCTCTGGGGACACCTTGAGATCAAGGCTCCAGAACCCTTGGCGGCCAATAATAAAGGCAACGGGTTCACCCTCAAGTCGCCGCTGCAGCAAGCCGTTGAAGTGTTCCTGATCTGCATCGCTGAGGGTGCGGTCGGGCCACGCCTTAAAATAGCTCAGGTCGACGTTTAGCACATGGGCGAGCAGGAGTGCCGCATCGAGTGCAGCGGAATCACTACTGGCATTGGCCTGCGTCGCGCTGCGCAGTAGTTCAGCAATGGTCATAAATCAGACAGGTTGGCGAGCTGTTCAGCTTGGAATTCGCTGACTAACGGTTGAATAATGTCATCGAGGCTTCCTTCCATGACTTCATTTAACTTGTAGAGCGTTAGATTGATGCGATGGTCTGTCACGCGCCCCTGTGGAAAATTGTAGGTGCGGATGCGCTCTGAGCGGTCGCCACTGCCCACCAGCAGCTTGCGCTGATCGGACTGTTCCTTGGCCACCGCTTCATCTTGAGCGGCGGTGAGGCGCGCCTGCAGCACAGCCATGGCCTTCGCGCGGTTTTTATGCTGCGAGCGCTCATCTTGGCACTCAACCACTAAGCCCGTTGGCAGGTGAGTGAGGCGAATGGCCGAGTCAGTTTTGTTGATATGTTGACCGCCCGCGCCTGACGAGCGGAAGGTGTCGACGCGTAAATCGTTTTTGTTGATCTCAATGGCGTCCTTCTCATCCGCTTCAGCCATGATCGCCACTGTGCATGCGGATGTGTGAATACGGCCTTGAGATTCGGTGTCGGGCACTCTCTGCACTCGGTGCGCGCCGGACTCGAATTTGAGTTTGGAAAACACCCCTTGCCCAATAATTCGCGCAATAATTTCTTTATAGCCACCATGATCACCCTGGCTCTCGCTGAGAACTTCCACTTTCCAGCGCTGGTTTTCGGCGTATTTGCTATACATGCGAAACAGGTCGCCGGAGAAAATGGCCGCTTCATCGCCGCCCGTGCCCGCGCGAATCTCCAAAAACACGTTTTTGGCATCTTTCCGATCTTTCGGCAGCAGTAATTTTTGCAAATCGAGCGCCAACAGCTCTCGCTCTTCTTCGCCACTGCGCATCTCTTCTTGCGCCATGTCGCGCATATCTGGGTCGGCGTCTTTAAGTAGCAATTTAGCCTGCTCTATATTGTCGAGGGCGATTCGATACTTGGCGTAGTGCTGAACCAGCGGCTCGAGCTCTGCATACTCTTTCGACAGACTGCGGAAGCGATTCTGATCACTAATAATGTCACCATCACTGAGCAGAGCGCCCACTTCTTCATAGCGTTCGGCGAGGTGATCTAACTTGGAGAGAATCGATGCTTTCATGACTTGTCATATCTCATATCAAAGAGTAGTAGGGTGTGTGCGAACAGTGAAACAGGCTAACAGCGAGAGACGCTAACGCTTGGTGTCGAGACCGAAGAGCTCGTGCGTGGCGTGGATGGTTTCGTCACTGCCCTCTTCGCCCGCCTGTTTGAGGCGTGTGGTCGGCTTGTGCATCAATTTATTGGTGAGGTTGCGCGCCAAGGTTGCGATAACCGACGCGGAATCTTGCCCACGCTGCAGTGCAGACAGCGCCTTATCTACCTCTTCATCGCGGATTTTTTCAACACTGTCGCGAAAGGCTCGAATCGTATCGACCACGGCCAGCGAACGCTTTTGGCGCGTCCACAGATGCGCCTCTTCATCGATGATCTCATGAGCAACATCCGCAGCGCTTTCACGGGCGCGCATATTGTCCTGAATCACCTCCTGCAGATCGTCCACGGTGTAAAGATAGACATCGTCGAGCTCTTCAACCTCTGGCTCAATATCACGCGGCACGGCGATATCGACCATGAACATGGGCCTGTGTTTGCGCTTTTTCAACGCCGACTCTACCGCACCTTTTCCGAGAATCGGCAGCTGACTGGCTGTGGAAGAGATAACAATATCCGCCCGCGGCAAGTAATCGGGAATCTCGGAGAGCAAAATAGCGTCGGCTGAAAAATCGGTGGCCAATTTCTGCGCGCGACTGAGGGTTCGGTTAGCCACGGTAATGCTGCCAATATTCTTATCGCGCAGATGCCGTGCGACCAATTCGATAGTCTCACCGGCGCCAATAAGCAGCGCATGGGCGTCTTTGAGGCTACTAAAAATCTGTTCGGCCAAGCTCACCGAGGCATAGGCCACCGAAACGGGATTCTGGCCTATCGCCGTTTCCGAGCGAACACGTTTCGCCGCCGCAAACGCACTCTGAAAAACATGGTTAAGATTGCTGGAGACCGTACCCGCCTCTCGCCCGACCGCATAGGCAGACTTAATCTGCCCGAAAATCTGTGGTTCGCCGAGGATAAGGGAATCCAAGCCACTGGCCACGCACATAATGTGTCGCACCGCTTGCTGATCGCGATGGCAGTAGTAACACTGTTCTAAAAGGGCGACATCGAGCCCTTTGTGCTCAGCCAGCCAATTCAGTATCTCTGTGTCGCTTATTTCACCATGCAGATAAATCTCGGTGCGGTTGCATGTCGACAGCAGCGCAACTTCATCGCCTTGTAGCTGAGCAAGCGCGGTCTGCAAAGACTCAATCACCGTTTCTGGGGCAAACGCAACTCTGCCGCGGAGATCCACGGACGCGGTTGTATGGTTAATACCAAATGCCAGAATGCCCATTGCTAATTGTCGCTCTGCTACTTGCTAAATCTGCGGTCTATAATCAGAATCAAAGACCTGAGTATTAATGCTTGGATGAATTGGCGGACAATTTTACACGAGTTTCACACCAGTCTGGCCAGCATAATCTGAAATACAGGAAAAAAAGGGTATTCTCGAATACTCAACGAACCTTTTTGGGCAATAATTATCTCAGGCTCCTGTCTCACTAAAAGAATACAATGAAAATTTTCCAGACCACCGCAACGATTTACCAGCTTGGCGCCGCACTGTTGCTGTCTGCGTGCACCGCGCTGCCACTGCCGCCGGCGCCCGAGAGCACACCGGCGGCCGTTGCAGAGAAATCCCCAGAGGCGGTGGTTAAGCCGTTTTCCGAAGAGTCACTTTACGAGCTATTAGTGGCAGATATTGCTCTGACCCGAGGTGAGTTTCAGCTGGCCAGCGAAAAGTATCTGCAACAAGCGCAAATAACCCAAGATGCCGGTGTTGTTGAGATGGCCAACCGCATTGCCCACCATCAGCGGGACGCCGACCTCGTTCTGCAAACTGCCCTTCTCTGGCTCGACGTTGCGCCCAACTCTACTGACGCTCATCGAGCGGCCTTGCAGGCGTATGCACTTCACAATGACCCCATGGCGGCCTTACCCCATGCCTTCTGGCTGTACACCAACAACGACGATATTGAGACATTTTTAGCGGTTACCGCGATCAGCGAAGGGAAGAAAAACGCGCTTATTCCAGCGCTAATAGAGGCCTATCGCTCACTGCCCTTGAGCTCCGACAAAAAGCCCGCCGCAGAGTTGGCCAGTGCGATTCTCTACCGTGAAATGGGCCAATTAGAGCAATCGGTGAGCACAGCAAAACAATTTTTAGCCGTTTGGCCTGACGATCAACGAGGCTTGCTGCTGCTAGCGCAGACGCTCCACCAACAAAACAATCTAGCGGAAGCCACCCAGGTAGTTGCCGATGCCCTCAAGCGCCAACCAGAGAATAAAAGTCTGCGCCTGCAATATGCCCGATTTTTAACCCTCACCGACCGCGCCAAAGCGATCAGTGAATTCGAAGTGCTCTATCAAGACGATCCACAAGACCAAGAAGTCGGGTTTCTCCTGGGCTTGCTCTATCTCAACCAAGGTAACGCTGCGCGCGCGCAACAGCTGTTTCAACAAGCCACCCACAATCCAACCCTGCGTGCAGATGCCTACTACCATCTCGGCGCTATTGCCGAAAAAAACGGCGATGTGAGCGGAGCTCTGAGCTACTACCAACAGGTTCGCTTCGGCAGGAACTACCTTACTGCCGCAACACGAAGTGCCCTCTTGTTATCTCAACAGCAGGGGCTTGATGAAGCTCGCGGGTATTTGCAGCAATTGCGTTTAGAACATCCCAGCCAGTCCGCCGCGCTGTTTCAAATTGAAGCCAACCTTCTGCTTAGCGCCAAACAAACTGACGCAGCAATGGCGATCCTATCCAGCGGGCTGGAAGCGCATCCCAACAACAGCCAGCTACTCTATGCGCGCTCGATGGTAGCTGAATTGCAAAATAATTTTGCGCTTGCTGAGCAAGATCTGCGCGCGCTGTTAGCCATGGATGCTGACAACACCACCGCGCTCAATGCGCTGGGCTACACCATGTTGCTCCATACCGACCGCTATGAAGAAGCGCAGAAATTAATTCAGCGCGCCTATCTGTTAAATCCAGGGGATCCCGCCATTATGGACAGCCTTGGCTGGGCTCTTTTTCTGCGTGGCGACGCGCAGCAGGCCCTGCCCCACTTAGAAAAAGCCATGGCCATGATGCCTGATCCTGAAATCGCCGCGCACCTTGGTGAAGTTTACTGGTTTCTCGGCAGCCGAGACGACGCTATGAAGGCTTGGCAGCGCGGCCTCGGACAGGTGCCCAACCACAAGAATATTCTCGAAACCATGCGCCGCCTAAAGGTAGAGCAGCAAAACGAAGAGGTGGGGCAGTGATACGTCGAGCAATTATCGCAGCAGCTCTCTTTGTCAGCGCCTGCAGTGTGCAACCACCCATCAGCTTCCCTGAAGGCCAATGGCAAGAGCATCAGCGCAAAATCGCCACGATCCAGCACTGGCAATTATCAGGCAAGTTAGGCTTTCGTGCGCCGGACCAAGGCGGCAGTGCATCAGTCACTTGGACGCAGCACCAGACCAACTATGTTTTACTCTTGAGCGGCCCTTTTGGCGCCGGCAGTGCCAAAATCTCCGGCGACCAGCACTATGCCGAAATGCTCTATCGCGATGAGCTTTACCGCGACAGTCCAGAGCAACTCGCCCTGCAGCTCACCCACTTACCGCTCCCCGTTGACGCACTGAGCTGGTGGGCCCGCGGCCTGCCATCGCCGTCACAGGCGCCCGCCACACAACTGAGCACAGGCGCCGACGGACTTGCCAGCGGCTTTCAACAAAACGGCTGGCAGCTCTCTTTCAGTCGCTATGCTGAGACCAAGGCAGGCATTTTGCCGAGAAAAATCGTCGGCACGCTTAACGCCGGCGAAAATAGGCTCTATTCCTTTAAGCTGATAATATCCGACTGGATATTTTTTAACCAAGAGTAACGCCCGTTGATATCCATCACCTTATCGGCACCACCGAAACTCAACCTATTTCTGCACATCACCGGCCGCAGAGACGACGGGTACCATAATTTAGAGACGCTTTTTCAGCTGCTCGACGGCGGTGATCAACTGACATTTACCCCGAACAAGACCGGCACCATAAGCCTGTCACCCCAAGTAGAAGGTGTGCCCGAAAGTGACAACCTTATTGTTCGCGCCGCCAAACTCTTACAAACCAAAAGCGGAAGCCAATTAGGCTGCCATATTGAACTCGATAAGCGCTTGCCCATGGGCGCAGGACTCGGCGGCGGCAGCAGCAACGCCGCAACCACATTACTCGCCCTCAATGCTCTGTGGCACTGTCACTATTCACTGAAAGAACTCGCTCAATTAGGCGTGCAATTGGGCGCTGATGTCCCTGTCTTTGTAGAAGGTAAAACTGCCTACGCCGAAGGTATTGGTGAGCAACTTATCCCCACCGAGATCGCCGAATGCTGGTATTTAGTCATTACACCCCCCTGCAAGGTGCCAACCGGGCAAATTTTTTCACATCCTGAATTGACAAGGCACTCCCCACCGAGCAAAATACGCGCCCTCTCAGAGGAGCAGTACAGGAACGACTGCCAAGCCATCGCCGAAAAGCTTTACCCTCAAATAAAAGAGGTAGTGGAGTGGTTGCAGACATACGGCAATCCGATGATGACTGGAACTGGCGCCAGCGTTTTTTGTCGCTGCGCAACACAAGCTGAAGGGGAACGTATTTTATTCAACGTTCCAAGCCAATGGACTGGGTTTGTGGCAAAAGGAGTGAATCACTCCGAAGTGCACAAACAGATAGATAACTTTTTTACTGGGGCGTCGCCAAGTGGTTAAGGCAGCGGGTTTTGATCCCGCCACTCGGAGGTTCGACTCCTCCCGCCCCAGCCAATTTATAACACTATGAAATCCGGGAAAGCGCACGTGGCTAGATTAATGGTCTTCTCTGGGAATGCTAACCCAGAACTGGCAAATCAAATCGCTCGGCAGTTAGGTGTTGCGCTGGGCAAAGCGAACGTCTCAATGTTCTCCGATGGCGAGATCAACATTGAAATTCATGACAATGTTCGCGGCAACGACGTCTTCATCGTCCAACCCACCTGTGCACCAACTAATCGCAATCTAATGGAACTGGTTTTGATGATCGACGCCATGCGTCGGGCGTCTGCCTCGCGGATTACCGCTGTTGTTCCTTATTTTGGCTATGCCCGTCAAGACCGCCGCGTGCGCTCTGTGCGCGTGCCGATCAGCGCCAAAGTGGTTGCTGACATGCTCTCAAACGCAGGCGTCGATCGCGTTCTAACCGTCGATCTCCACGCTGAACAAATTCAAGGCTTCTTCAACTGTACCGTAGACAACGTTTACGGCGCACCCGTATTGCTCGGAGACATTGAACGCCAAAACCATAAAAACCTCATCGTAGTGTCACCTGATATCGGCGGTGTGGTTCGCGCTCGCGCAGTCGCGAAAAAACTCGACTGCGATCTGGCCATTATCGACAAGCGTCGCCCATCTGCCAATCAGACTGAAGTGATGAACTTGATCGGTGAAGTAAAAGATCGCACCTGCGTGCTGGTTGATGACATTGTTGATACCGCCGGCACGCTGTGTAAAGCCGCAGAAGCCCTGAAAGAAAATGGCGCCAAGAAAGTCGTTGCCTATGCAACGCACGCCGTACTGTCAGGCAATGCTATCAATAATATTACGAATTCTAAGCTCGATGAACTGGTCGTCACCAACAGTATTCCTCTTCGTGAAGACGCCAAGAAATGTGGAAAAATACGCACACTGCAACTCGGCAAACTGCTCGGCGAATCTGTGCGTCGTATTAGCAATGAAGAATCTATTAGTGCGATGTTCGACTGATCAACAGCCTTAACCCGCTGCTGAACAAGCCCACCGCACTATAACAACCGCCTTATTTTAAGGCATTTAAACTCCTTTACAGGTCTGGTCGCGGTCTGTTTAGGCATTACTTGGAGACTATTATGTCTACTGATTTTACGTTATACGCAAAAGGTCGTGAAGATACAGGGAAAGGTGCGAGCCGCCGCCTGCGTCGTCTGTCCGCTGAAATTCCAGGAATTGTTTACGGAGGAGGCAAGACGCCTGCTCAAGTAAGCCTGTCACAGCGCGAAGTGAACAAAGCTCTGCAAAACGAAGCTTTCTACTCACACGTTATCGCACTGACCATCGATGGCAAAGCAGAAGATGTGGTATTGAAGGACATGCAGCGTCACCCTTCTAAGCCCATTATCCTGCACATGGACTTCCTGCGAGTGAACAAAACAACCGTTCTGCACACCAAAGTGCCGTTACACTTCATCAATGAAGATACCTGTGTTGGTATAAAAGTTGGCGGCGGCATCATTGCCCACAGCATGACCGAACTCGACATTCATTGTTTGCCACAAAACCTGCCCGAATATATCGAAGTTGATATGGCAGCAGTAGAAGTTGGCCAGACAGTGCATATTTCTGACTTGGTTCTGCCAAAAGGCGTTGAGAGCGTTGCACTGAGCCACGGCCCTGAGCACGATTTGCCAGTTGCGACTGTCAACAAATCTAAGACTGCTGTCGACACCGATGACGGTGGCGCAGACTCTGACGAGGAAGCTAGCTGAGAGTAATACTCAGCCCGCTAACCTAGCAGGCCCTAGCATTGGATACGCCCGTTGAAATAATCGTAGGGCTGGGAAACCCCGGCCCAAACTATGATCGGACGCGTCACAATGTTGGGGCCGACTTCGTTAGGGAGCTCGCAAAATCGTGGCACGCTGATTTCAAGCACGAAACAAAATTTTACGGTGACAGCGCGAAAGTAGTTATCGACAACCGTGATATTCGACTCTTGATCCCAAGCACTTACATGAATCGCAGTGGTCAAGCCGTTGCCGCCCTCGCGCGCTTCTACCAAGTTCCTGTCGACGCCATACTGGTCGTGCACGACGAGTTAGATATGCCACCGGGCGTTGCAAAATTTAAGAAAGGCGGCGGCCATGGCGGACACAACGGTCTCCGCGATATTATTCAGAGCCTTGGAAATAATAAAGACTTCGCGCGACTGAGAATTGGCATTGGTCATCCAGGCACTGCCAGCCAAGTTGCCGATTACGTACTCAAGAAAGCAGCGCCGAATGACCAACAACTGATTTCTAACAGCATGGATGATGCGCAGCGCGCCCTCCCCTTAGCCCTCGCCGGCCAATGGGAAAAAGCTATGACTGCTCTGCATTCGAATTACACCGGCTAGCGAATTAGCACAGGAATTTTACTATGGGTTTTAATTGCGGAATTGTCGGTCTACCCAATGTTGGCAAATCGACCCTCTTCAACGCCTTGACCAAGGCCGGTATCAGCGCGGAAAATTTTCCATTCTGCACCATCGAGCCAAACACTGGCATTGTACCCATTCCCGATCCACGCCAAGACCGCATCGCGCAAATTGTTAAACCCGAGCGAATCGTGCCAACCAGCATGGAATTTGTCGATATCGCAGGACTCGTCGCCGGCGCATCCAAAGGCGAAGGGCTCGGCAACAAATTTCTCGCCAATATTCGCGAAACCGACGCCATTGCACACGTTGTGCGCTGCTTTGACGACGACAACGTCATTCACGTCGATGGCAAAATTAGCCCGCTCGACGACATCGACGTGATCAACACCGAGCTTGCCCTCGCAGACCTTGAGAGCGTTGAAAAAGCCCTTCTCCGCGTCGCCAAGGCCGCCAAAGGCAAAGACCAAGATGCCGTAGCCCTGAAGCAAGTGGCTGAAAAAATCCTGCCGCATCTCAACGAAGCAAAGCCATTGCGCGCCTTCCCGTTGACCGCTGATGAGCTCAAAGTACTCAGACCGTTAAGTCTGCTGACCCTCAAGCCAACCATGTACATTGCCAACGTCGACGAAGACGGCTTCGACAATAACCCCTATCTTGACGCAGTTATCGCCATCGCCAAAGAAGACGGATCGATAGTTGTTCCTATCTGCAATAAATTAGAAGCAGAAATAGCCGAGTTAGAAGATGACGAAAGAGCCGAGTTTCTACAAGAGATGGGCATGGACGAGCCTGGCCTAAACCGCGTAATACGCGCTGGTTATAGCCTACTTGGCTTGCAGACCTACTTCACAGCAGGGGTCAAAGAAGTGCGCGCTTGGACCATTCCAGTGGGCGCCACCGCACCCCAAAGCGCCGGTAAAATACATACCGACTTTGAAAAAGGGTTTATCCGCGCAGAAATTATTGGTTATGACGACTACATCGCCGGAAATGGCGAGCAGGGAGCAAAAGACGCTGGGAAATGGCGTCTCGAAGGAAAGGACTATATTGTCAAGGATGGCGACGTAATACACTTCCGCTTCAATGTTTAGCCACGTCAGTAATACGCCTTGAGCGAAATAAGCGGACGCTGGAAACTCGGGTTATTGCTGGCTCTCACCACAGCCATATTGTGGGGCCTACTGCCGATCGCACTAAAAGGCGTGATGCAGACCCTCGACCCAATCACCACAACGTTTTTCCGCTTCTTTCTCGCCGCCGTGCTGCTCACCCCATACATCCTACTAAAGCATAAAAACAGCCAAATGCCCGAAAAAGGCAGCCGCTTCCGCTCGCCAAAACTGCTTATGCAACTTCTTGCCGCTGGGCTACTTCTCGCTGGCAATTACGCCCTTTATATTCTCGGTCTTGAAAAGACCACCGCCGAAGCCGCCCAGGTAATGATTCAGGTTGCACCCATGCTATTGCTACTCAGTGGTCTGTGGGTTTTCGGCGAGCATTTCTCCAGAACACAGTGGCTAGGGTTCCTCAGCTTCGCCTTAGGGCTAGTACTGTTTTTTTACCATCGCCTGCACGACCTGTTTTTCGCCTTTAGCGACTACGGCGTCGGCATGCTCTTGGTATTTGTCGCCGCCCTACTGTGGACAGGGTACGGCATCCTCCAGAAGTTCCTACTAAAAGCCTTTAGCTCACAGGAAACCATGGTTATATTTTACTGGATCGGTGCCGTATCGTTCTTACCCTTCTCCGACTTCAGTAAAATGGCCGAGCTCTCCCAATGGCAATGGGGACTGCTGATTTTCTGCGGCCTCAACACACTTATAGCCTACGGCAGTTTTGCAGAAGCATTAGCCCACATAGAAGCATCAAAAGTTAGCGCTGTGATCGCACTGCCACCCGTATTCACAGTCGCAGCAGTTCATATAATACCGATAGAAGGGATAGTGGTAGAAGCGCTAGGCGTGCTGTCAGTCATCGGCGCAGTCATGGTCGTAGGCGGTTCCATGGTCACCGCACTCTACAAGCAACAGCCCCAGCCAGACCCAAAAAAGCGCCCCTGACCGAGAACCCATCGCCACTGCCGCCTGTTAGAAGATCAGCATTTATGTTGAAACACTGAGACTTCTGGACATCTCGGTTTAACAAAGCAAAAAATGCTGATCCAGACAATATTGGCAAGCCCCGATCAGAGGCTCCGTCCATTATGAGAAGATTTTAAATTCAATTTGATGGCCTAGGCAGCATTTTCGAAAAACGTGCTCCAGATCAACTTAAAGTGTGATCTGCATCACCCTCAAAATAGCCGCAAGTCGAAATCAAACTTTGTGACCACCGCGAACGCTAGACTATTGACAAATTAGCGTTGGATGGCGAAAATGCGCGCCCCACCTCGGGGACTGTCTTGTTTTTATGGCTACGTAGCTCAGTTGGTTAGAGCACAGCATTCATAATGCTGGGGTCGGTGGTTCAAGTCCACCCGTAGCTACCACATACCAGACCACAGAAGTCCAACGAAGTCCTTAAAGCCCTGTTAATAAGGGACTTTTTGGTTTTACTGCTCCCTCAAAGTCCGTTAAACTCCTACTGAATCCAAGATTTTTGACGGTATTTTTGACGGTATTTCCCGACACCTCGGATTGCATACCGTCATTTAGAGGAAAGCTGACATGCAAAAACTTACAGCCACGGCGGTAACGCAAGCAAAGCCGAAACCTAAGCCATACAGTCTAAGCGACGGCGGTGGAATGTACTTGTTGGTAAACGCGACAGGCAAGTATTGGAGGTATGATTATCGATTTGCGGGTAAAAGAAAAACGCTGGCCCTCGGTGTCTATCCAGCAACCAGTCTCAAGCAAGCCCGTGAAAAACATCAACGAGCAAGAGAGAATCTTGCTAACGATATTGACCCTAGCACACATAAGAAAGCCACATCCGCGGCAACGCACGCTGCGCTGGCAAACAGCTTCGAATTACTCGCAATCGAGTGGAGCAAAACGCGTAGCAAAAAGTCGGATAGCACAGAGAAGAGACAGAATGCTCTGCTGGAGAAGGACTTGCTCCCTCACCTCGGCAAGCGCCCTATCGCTGATATCAAAGCACCCGAACTACTGAAGACTCTGCGCAAAATCGAAAGCAGAGGTGCAATAGAAACTGCTCATCGAGCTAAACGACTCGCAGGTCAAATTTTTCGTTACGCGGTGGCAACCGGCCGCGCCGAACGAGACCCTAGTGTTGATTTGAAAGACGCCCTCACTCAACCCATCAAAACCCACTTCAACTCTATTACTGAACCTGCTGAAGTTGGGCCTCTTATAGCAGCAATTAACAACTACCAAGCTACACCTGTTGTAATGGCTGCTTTAAAGTTAACCCCTCTTCTTTTTTGCCGCCCGGGCGAGCTCCGTCACCTAGAGTGGACCGAAGTGAATTTCGCCGAGACCAGAATCGAGCTACCAGCGTCTAAAATGAAAATGAAAGAGCCACACATCATCCCACTGGCTTCGCAAGCTATAGCTATTTTAAAAGAGTTACAGCCCATAACTGGTAGAGGTAAATACGTCTTTCCTGGCGCTCGAGGTGCCAGCCGCCCTTTATCTGAGAACGGAGTACGAACAGCGCTTAGAACACTAGGCTATACGAATGACCAGATTAGCCCGCATGGCTTCAGGGCGACGGCGCGGACAATTCTTGATGAAATTCTTAACTTCCCAGTCGATTGGATAGAACACCAACTAGCCCATGCAGTTAAAGATGCTAATGGCAGAGCTTATAACCGCACCAAACATTTGCCCCAACGTAAAAAAATGATGCAAACATGGGCTGATTATTTGGACGGTTTAGCAAACGGAAATAATAATATTTTGCCTTTACGGAGAATGGCAGATGAGCAAAACTGACTCGATATTCAAACGCCTCGAACGTCTAAAACATATAGGTGAACAACTAGCATTTAAGGAGCTTTCGCTTAGAGACAAAAAATTCTTATCAGACGCCTTAATAAGAATAGGCGAAGGCGAAGATCCATCAGTTGCCCTCGATATCAAGGGACGAGCCGGTGAGAGTAAAGGAAGCAAGGCGCGTGATGCCGCAGACCGTAAATTACTAGTTAAAATGACAATCCAAGCTAAACGAGATGCGGGAGAGTTGATAGACGATATAATTTTCGAGCTTGGCGAGAATGGAAAACATATATTTGGCCTTACAGAGGAGACTCTAAGAACCTATGCCCAAGAAAACAGGTAGCACCTAGAAGGATTGAAATAGCTAATTTCGATCTTTTCAATCCCAAAACTCATTCTGTTCTACTTCGATACTCAATAGTCATTTGGAGTTTCTTAGTCATGAACATACACCCCGAGACTTCGGTCCGCCCGGACCCCTTACTCTCCCTTCCGGAAGTTCTATCTATTGTCGGTGTCGCTCCATCTACGTGGTGGGCAGGAGTCGCATCAGGGAAATTCCCTCGCCCTGTGAAATGCGGCCGACGTTCGTTCTGGCCACAGAGTGTAATCGCAGAGTTTATTGAAAATCTTAAACGTGCTGGGAGTGATCGATGAATATTCAACGGGAGCCAATGTGGGAGCTCATCGACGAACATGCTGGCGTGTTCGAGCTCCGCGGAATAAGACCGGGATTACCGACCAGAACAAAAATAATTAGCTGGCAGCCATATCCTGAGGATGTAAGTCTAGAGCCAATGCTCGATGATTTTACTGAGACGGCTCTAAATTGGGATGCAGCCGGTTATAACGTCTATGCTGTCTTCAATAACATCGACGAAGACTTCTCTGGATCGAATGTAACAGATAAAGATATAGAGGCCCGCAGATACATATTCATAGACATTGACAGAGCTAAGAAAGCTGACTGCCCTGCAACCGATGCTGAAGTCCAACACGCAATCGACTTGTCACATAAAATTCGACGGTTTATGGCTACGCAAGGATGGTTAGAGCCTCTGGTCGTTATGTCTGGTAATGGCGTCCATCTGTATTACTACCTTAGCTACATGCCTAATACGCAAGAGCTGACCCAAAAAATACGTGAGTTTCTACAGCTGCTAGGTGAAAAATTCGATAACGCGCATGTGAAGGTTGATAAAGGTGTATACAACCCCAGCCGCATCACCAAGGTCATAGGCACAACAGCTAAGAAAGGCATTGAAGCTCCCGGGCGCCCTTACAGGAAAGTCAAAATCCTCAGTTCTCCAGCGGCGTATGGCTTGTGGATGCCGTGCTTTAGTGCCTTACTCAAACAAACTCTGAGCATATTACGTTTAGGCAAGAAGCCTGTGGCCAGACCTAATACGAGCATGGTGTCGAAACCAAAAAGCTTAGCACTAGACGACACTCCGAATAATCTAGCAAAAGTCACTAAGCTTCTCTTTAAAATCTCACCTGACTGTGACCGGCACGACTGGTTTCCAATCGTCTGGTCGGTCCTGAGTACTGGTCTCACTGGAGCAGAAGAGTTGGCTCGTGATTGGTCGATTCAGTCTGACCGTTATACGGAAACGGATTTTACTAATTTGATCAGAGATTATGACCCCAGTGTTGAAGGGCAAGGTGGAAAGATTTCGGTCGGCACCCTATACCATTATGCCAAGATCGCAGAGAAGACTACTGGGCAGGGTGGCAACGATGAGTGTGAGTAATCTAGCTACTATGCCAACTGCTTCGGCACTGAGTCCTTTGCAGGACGTCCAGAGTAATTTTGCACTACTGGACTTAGCAGGCGTGTTTTACATTCTGAGCAGAGCACAAATTGACCGGCTGCTCCATGGTCAAGGCTATTTCAGTCTGAGCTACTACAAGGAGAAGGAAGGCAAGCTTGTGATCCGCAGGCATTTAGAAGCTCAAGCTCATGGGTTGGACGACAAGGAGGTTACTTATTTATTGTCCGACTTTATGAAGAGCCCAAACACCCATGTCTATAACGCAGTAGCTTTTGACCCTAGACCCCAACCCCCTGAGGTATTAAACCTGTGGCGGCCTCACGCAGTGATACCAGTACCCGGATGCTTCGCACTTATTGAGCAGTTCTTGCTTAAGATCATCTGTGACGGTGATCTGAGTAACTATAACTACCTTGTTCGCTACCTTGCGCACATGCTCCAGAAGCCCGAGGAGAAGCCTATGGTCGCTGTTATCCTGTTGGGTGGGCAAGGTATAGGCAAAGGCGCTTTTTACACACTAATAAGGGTTATCTGGCCTTATACGATGAGGCAGGTGCAGTCCATTGAAGAAGTGACCGGCCGATTTACAGCCGCCGCACTGGAGCAGTCGTTAGGGGTATGGATGGACGAGGCTCTTTTCAGCGGTGACAAGAAGAGTAGCGATAAGCTAAAGGCGTTGATTACCGAAGATCGAATAACTATCGAAGAGAAGTACCAGCCTGCGAAAACGATGCAGTCATTTCATCGGATATTTGGCGCATCAAACCACGAGCACTTCGCACCTACCGACCGAGATGACCGACGCTTTTTCTTTCTTAGGGTTAACGAGGCATGGAAGCAGAACGCAGCTAAGTTTGACCCTTTGTTTGCCGCTTTTTCGGACGGGTACACGATTCCGGCATTTGTTCATCACCTATTGAGTCTCGACATCTCCAAATTCAACCCTGCTGCAGACCGACCGCGAACAACAGAGCATGCGAAGCAGAAAATACTTAGCCTTGGGGGGTTAGATCGGTTTCTGTATGAGATCTTGCAGGCTGCTGAAATACCAGCTTCAAGCAGTCTATATGGTCAACCCGCCAAAGAGTGGAACAATAAGCTTGAGGTCGCTACAGATGACCTTAGAGATGCCATGCGAGCGTTTGACCGAGGCGCAGAAAGATATAAGCCGATTAGTGCTTCGAAGTTGAAGCCAGATTTAATAAAGATATTTCCGACGACGCGTACGATTAGGTTTCAAGACGGAGATAAGAACCGGCGAGGAATTGAGCTGCCCACCATTCACCAAGCTCGCAGGGACTTTGAGCGGCATGTCGGGTGCGTCATAAGCTGGGAGCTGGTAGATGGTGAGTTCGAATAGTAGGTATCTAGATTCGGCGTCGTCGGCTACTGGGGCTCTGATTGTGAGCATGTCAGGGTATGTCGGGTTGTTGTCATGCCCCTGACAGCACGAGAGCTAATGAATACATAGGGTGGGAGGCTTCTTGTCAGGTTTGTCATACTTTTCTCCATAAATAGATAATTAAACAGGTAACTACACTGCGGAGATTTGTGGAAAAACCCGACAAGCCTGACAAAGCCAGTTAGCGCCAGTAAATAAGGGGCCTACAGTCTGTCAGGCTCCTGACATAAACCGACAAAAAAGTGACTGCCCATTCATGAGGTCCTGTGCAAAAAAGCCCCTCAAACATCAAGAGCCCCCACTTATGACCATTAAACAGGAATTCATGACAGTCGCTGGAACTAAAAACCAATGCCGTCGATGCCAAGCCACATC
>LIDE01000012.1 GCA_001438605.1 SAR92 bacterium BACL16 MAG-120619-bin48
AGTTTTGCTTGATCGCATCGGCCATGTTGTTAACGGCTGTCTGTTGGCCGGCGCTAAGCGAATCTGTTTCATCGGCGGCTACAACGATGTCGAGCATTTCTTGGTAGGCATTTGAGGCGGCTTCTGCCTGTTCTTCAGCATGCCCTGTCCATGATTGCCAGCCAAAATAGCCGCCAGCAACTAAGACGACACCCAGAAGAGTTTGCTTGCCATTGTCTGCCCACCAGCTCTTGAGAGCTTCAATTTGCTCTTCTTCGGTAATGTGATCTGCCACAGTTATTCCTCAATCAGTCGGTCGTTATTAATGTTGTTAAGTAGTCGGCCAGCTGCTCTTGGCCAACGGTTTCTTGCGCTTTGTCTTGGCGCAATAATTTCACGCCAACGGTTTTATTGGCGGCTTCATCGTCGCCGAGAATCAGCGCTAAGGCGGCACCACTTTTGTCCGCCTTTTTCATTTGCGATTTAAAACTACCACCACCGCAGTTGGTTTGCAGACGAATGGTGGGACATGCTGTGCGCAATTTTTCAGCAAGCACCAGCGTGTGGCTGTCGACATCGCCCACCGCCACGAGGTACACGTCTACGGTTTGGCCGACACTATCAGGGACAACGCCTAACTCGTCAAGCAACAGCACCAGTCTTTCGACACCCATGGCAAAACCAACTGCTGGGCAGGCTTTGCCGCCGAGTTGTTCGACCAGTCCGTCGTAGCGGCCACCGGCACAGACGGTGCCTTGGGCGCCGAGGTGTGTGGTTACCCACTCGAAAACGGTTTTGGAGTAGTAGTCGAGTCCTCTGACGAGGCGCGGATTAATCTGATAATCAATGCCGACGGCATCAAGTTTGTCGCGCAGTTGCTGAAAGTGCGCTTTGGCGTCGCTATTAATGTAGTCTTCGAGACTTGGGGCGTCATTGAGCAGCGCTTGGGTGTTGGCATTTTTGCTGTCGAGGATGCGCATGGGGTTGGTGTGCAGTCGACGCTGGCTGTCTTCATCGAGCTGATCGTGCCGGGCGCTGAGATAGTCAACCAGCGCGAGGCGGTAGTTGGCGCGATCGTCGGCGCTGCCGAGGGAGTTAATTTGCAGGGTGACGGCGTGGTCTATTTTGAGTGTTTTCCACAGCCGTGCGGTGAGCATCAGCAATTCGGCATCAATGTCTGGACCGTCGAGCCCAAAGGCTTCAACGCCGACTTGATGAAATTGGCGCAGGCGCCCTTTCTGGGGCCTTTCGTGGCGAAACATGGGGCCTGTATACCAGAGGCGCTGGATTTGATTGTGCAGTAGTCCGTTCTCGTTGCAGGCGCGCACGCAACCGGCGGTGCCTTCTGGTCGCAGGCTGAGCATATCGCCGTTGCGATCGGCGAAGGTGTACATTTCTTTTTCGACGATGTCGGTGGCTTCGCCAACAGAGCGTTTGAACAGTTCAGTTTGCTCGAGCACAGGGAAGCGGATTTCGCTGTAACTGTAGCGGGCAAGCACGTTGGCAACGGTTTTTTCGAGGTATTGCCAGGTGGCTGATTGCTCAGGCAAGAGATCGTTCATGCCGCGAATAGATTGGATTTTCATAGGCCTAACAATACTCGTTTACGCTTTGGCGATTAAATTTTCTGCGTCTCTTGCAAGCTGCGCTTCTTTGGCGGCGGCTTTGGCGCGAATTTGTCTGACCAGCTCATCAACTAAATTTTCGTTGCCAATTTTATTGCTGGGTTTGCCGTCGATATAGACTAAGTTGGCTGGGGTGCCGCCGGTGAGTCCGAAGTCTGACTCTTTGGCTTCGCCGGGGCCGTTGACGATGCATCCAATAATAGAGACGTCCATGGGCACGGTGATGTCTTCAAGACGGCTTTCGAGTTCGTTGACCGTTTTAATCACATCAAAGTTTTGCCGTGAACAGCTTGGGCAGGCGATAAAGTTGATGCCTTTACTGCGCAGGCGCAGGCTGCGCAGCATATCCCACGCCACTTTGGCCTCTTCGGCGGGATCTGCTGCGAGGGAGATGCGCACGGTGTCACCAATGCCGTCGAGCAGCAATGCGCCGAGGCCAATGGCTGACTTGACGGTGCCAGAACGCAGGCCGCCGGCTTCGGTGATGCCTAGGTGCAGCGGCTGTTCAATGCGTTTTGCAAGGTCGCGGTAGGCAGCGACGGCCATAAAGATGTCGGAGGCTTTGACGCTGACTTTAAAGTTTTGGAAGTCGTATTTGTCGAGCAGTTCAACGTTGCGCATGGCAGATTCCACCATGGCTTCGGCGGTGGGCTCGCTGTATTTGCGCAGTAAATCTTTGCCCAGCGACCCGGCGTTGACGCCAATGCGAATGGGTATATTGAGATCTCGGGCTTTGGCGATAACTTCGCGCAGGCGGCTCTCTCTGGAAATATTACCGGGGTTAATGCGCAGGCAATCTACACCTAAATCGGCAACACGCAGGGCGATTTTGTGGTCGAAGTGAATGTCGGCAACGAGTGGAACGCTGACCTGACGACGAATTTCGCCAAAGGCTTCGGCTTCGGCCATTGAGGGAACGGAAACTCTGACAATATCGGCGCCAGCAGCTTGTATGCGTTTGATCTGCGCGACCGTGGCCGCGACATCCGCAGTGCTCGTATTGGTCATGCTCTGCACCGAGATTGGGGCATCACCGCCGACTGGAACGTTGCCAACCATTATCTGACGCGACTTGCGTCGCACGATGGGCGTTTCGCTGAACACTATTTACACTCCGCTAAAAGCTTTTGTTAAATTACTTTTTTAACCACTTTTGATACTGTACATTTTCTGGCGAGCTGGGAAACAAATTTTTCAGTTTTAACCCTTCGCTGGAGGCATTGTCGCGGTTGCCAAAATGGTTTTCCAGTCTTACTGACAACCATAAACTCTGTGCTGTGGGCTCACTCATCTGCTTAAAGCGATCGAGGGCCATCCTGCTCAGCGCGTAGTCCTTTTGCTGAAAATATATTTCTGCCGCTTCTAAATACGGGGGCGAGAATCCTGCGGCAAGTTGTGTTGCCTTCTCAAAGGATTCTAGCGCGGCGGCGCGCTCTTTTAACCTGTTTTGCGCGAGCCCAAGGATATAAAACGCCTGAGGTCGTCGGTCATAATTCAGGTCTTGACTGACTTTCTCCATCTCGTCGCGGGCTTCACTAAAGCGCCCTTGATTAAACAGAAAGGCAGCAAAATTATAGCGCGCCATGGTGTAACTTTTGTCGCTTGCCAAGGCTTTTTTGTAGTGTTGTTCGGCAAGTTTAAATTCTTGTTCAATCTGATAGAGCAGTGCATACGCGTTGTACAGTTCTGCCGAGCGCGGTTTTTTTCTCGCTGCTTTTCCCAAATGAACGCGCGCTAAATCACGATCGTTTGTACCAATATATTTAAGCGCGAGCTTAATGTGTTGGTGGTATGCACTTTCTTGATCGACGGTACTCCGCGACTGTGTGCTGGCGCAGCCCGACGTTATTACAACCGCCACTAAAAACGCGACTTTGATAAAATGACTTACTATCGTTACTGTCTTTTTCATCTTTCCCTCTCCATGGCGCCGTTTCACGTGCAACGGCTGTTCCTTTTATTGCGTTGCTATCCGACTATTTTGACCACCTGCTCTTCGTCAAGACGCTTTTTGTAGCGCTCTTGCCGCTTGGTGCGGTCGTTTACTTCGCCGGCCAATTGACCACAGGCGGCAGCAATATCGTCGCCGCGGGTGGTGCGTACGGTTACAGTGTACCCATCATTGTGCAGAATGTCCCTAAAGCGGTTTAGGGCTACGTTGGTGACGCGCTTGTATTCGGTTCCAGGAAATGGATTGAACGGAATAAGGTTTATTTTGCAGGGTAAATCGCGCAGAAGCACTGACAGTTCTTGGGCGTGCTCGTCGCGATCGTTAACGCGATCCATAAGCGTGTATTCAACGGTGACTTTGCGGCGGTTGTCGGGCATTTTGTCTAAATAGCGTCTGGCGCTGTCGATAAACTCTTGCAGTGAGTACTTGCGATTGATCGGCACTAGCTTGTTGCGCAGCTCGTCATTGGGGGCATGCAGGGAAATGGCGAGGGATACGTCGGTCACATCACCCAGCTTGTCTAGCTGCGGGACTACGCCGGCTGTGCTGAGGGTGACGCGACGCTTTGACAGGCCGTAGGCGTTGTCATCAAGCATTAAATTCATGGCGTCGACGACGTTGTCGAAGTTCATCAGCGGTTCGCCCATGCCCATCATGACGACGTTGGTTACGCGGCGGTCAACTTGCGGGTCAAACTGGTTGAAGGATTTGGCCGCTATCCAGAGCTGGCCAATAATCTCTGCTGTGGTCAAATCGCGGTTGAAGCCTTGCTTGCCGGTGGCGCAAAAGCTGCAGTCTAGGGCGCATCCGATTTGCGATGATACGCACAGGGTGCCGCGCTCGCGCTCGGGTATGTACACCATTTCGATGCAGCTGCCGCCGTCAACGCGGATCAACCATTTGCGGGTGCCGTCGACGGAGTCTTGGCAGCTGACCACTTCGGGCAGGACCACTTCAGCCACGTCGGCGAGAGTGGCGCGCAAGCCTTTGGAGATGTTGGTCATCTCATTGATGTCGACCACACCGAGTTGGTGTATCCACTTGAGAATTTGCGTGCCGCGGAAACGTTTCTCGCCAAGGGACTCTAAAAAGTCGCCCAGACGGGAAGCAGAAAGCCCCAAAAGGTTAGTTTTCTCCTTTCGGGGCTGTTCGTCGATGGCAGTTACTTCTACTTCTTGGGACATAAAAGTCCTGTTCTCTCTGTTACTCGCTCTCGCAATAAGAACGAGCCGCCTTTAGCGAGGGCAAATCTCGCTGTCAGCAAAAAAGTATGCAATTTCGCGGGCTGCAGATTGTGCTGAGTCTGAGCCGTGCGCTGCGTTGGCGTCAATTGACGTGGCGAAATCTGCGCGGATGGTGCCTGGAGCAGCTTCTTTTGGGTTAGTTGCGCCCATCAGATCGCGGTTGGCTAGGATGGCATTTTCACCTTCCAGCACTTGAACAGACACTGGGCCTGAAGTCATGAAGCTAACGAGGTCATTGAAGAAGCCGCGCTCGCGGTGTTCAGCGTAAAAACCTTCTGCTTGTTCGCGTGTCAGGTGCTGCATTTTACAGGCGACAATTTTCAGTCCGGCGTTTTCAAATCGGCTGAGAATCTGACCAACTACATTTTTTGCTACTGCGTCAGGCTTGATGATGGATAGTGTGCGTTCAGTCGCCATGAAAAATTCTCCGAATTTGAATAATCAGTTCTTAAAAAAATAGCCCATTAGGGCGGAAAGCGCGGATTCTACCTGCCTGCGGGTGTGGTCACAATAGGTTTTTTGCCGGACCGGCCCTTAGGCGACAAGTAGGCGCTGAAATTTATCTAATGAGACTGGCATACTAAAGTGGGCACCCTGATATTTCTCGCAGCCGAGGCTCCGCAAAATCTCAAGAACTTCACGTTTTTCAACACCTTCGGCGACAACATCTAAGCCGTAGTGGTGGGCTACCATCATGATCGCTTCGACGAGCCCCAAGGTTTCTTTGTCGGTGTTGAGGTGGGTAATAAATTCACGATCTATTTTTAAAATATCCAGAGGCAGTCGCTTGAGATAAATCATGGATGAATAGCCGCTGCCAAAGTCGTCAATGGCAAAGCGGGTACCCATATCGCGAATTTTTTTCATTTTGTCGACGACTGATTCGAAATCGTCAATCAATAAATTTTCAGTGACTTCAAGGGTGAGCATGTCTGGTCGAATATCGTAGCTTTTTAGGCTGTGCTCAAGGGACTTGATGAGGTGCGGGTCGCGGAATTGCTTGGGGCTAATATTGACCGCCATTTGCATGTTGTCGTGCCAGATGCCGCGGTCGAGCATATTGCGCAAGTATTCACAGGCGGTGCGTATAACCCATAGGCCGACGTCGACAATCATGCCGGAAGATTCGAGGATGGGAATAAAGTCGACGGGGCTGCGTCCTTCGCCGGAGTGGATCCAGCGCAGCAGTACTTCGCCACCCACCACCTCGCCGCTGTGGGTCGATACTTGCGGTTGCACATAGAGGTCGAACTCTTGGTTGGCAACGGCTTTGCGCAGGCTCGATTGCATGTTGATGCGCTGCCGCGCCTGGCGGGTGATTTGCGCGTCGAATAATACGACGGTGTCGCGGCCGCGGCGCTTGGCTTCGAACATTGCGCTCTCGACTTGCTGCATGGCTTCGTCGGCGTTGCCAATGGCGTGGTTGTCGCCGTAGTAGATGGCGGCGTAGAGCACTGCGATGCCGACGCTGGCGGTGACAATCACTTCGCCGCTTTCGGTGAAGAATGGCCGGGTAATTACGCAGCGAATTTCATTGGCGAGGGCGAGACTGGCTTCCCGCGCCTGCTCTGCACTGTCGGCGATATCTTCAATAAAGAGGAGGAATGAGTCTCCGGCTACCTGCTCTATTTGCATGGTGGGGCTGCAGAGGCCGCGCAGTGTGTCGGCCACGCGTTCGAGAATTTGATTGCCGACCTGTTTGCCGAGGGACTCGTTAATGGAGTTGAAGTGGTCGAGATCAATCAGCATCAGTGCGCCACAGGCCATGCCGTCTTGGGTGTCGAGAAGATATTGACTGATACTGTTGCGCAGATGTTGGATGACAGGCAGTACGGCAATAATGTCGCTGGGGTTGTCGCGCTCTTTTTTGTCAGGCTGTTTTTGGCCGAGCTCTTTATAGCCTAGCTCCCATTGGCCACTCTCTTTTTGATCGCTTTCGATAAAAGCCGGCGGCGCGGTTTCAATGCTGATTGCGGGCTGTTCGGCGGGCAGCACGGGCTGTTCAAGCGCTTGAGCGGGCGCTGCGGCCATTTCTGGGGTGGCCATGGGGCTGCTGTGAAACTCTTGGGTGATCATGCTCGCGAGGGAGGGCAGTGGGTAGAGGGTCAAGCTGATAATGCTGTTGTCGTGAGCAAGATCTCCCACTGAGACGACAATTTCATCCTGCTCTACACCATTTTCGGCGCGCCAGAGAATGCCACTGAGCTTTTCTTGCTGAATTTTGCGGACGACTTGGGTGAGTTGCTGGAGAACCTCTGGGCGCTGCTCTTGGTCTTCGGCGATGGCTGTGCCAATGATTTGCGCGCGCTCGCAGTTGAGAATAGTGGCGGCGCGACTGTTGGCGTCAATGCAGACTCCGTAGGCAAACAGCAATGTGCCGAAAGGGGCGGTGTCGAGGACCTTTTTATACAGCTGATTTTTGTCTGGCATCCTTTGCTCAAATCTGGCCGCTCGCGCAGCTGTCCGTTTTTTTAGTCTGTCTATCTCGTCTGTCTAGTCTATCTCGTCTATCCAAGCCATTTGGATCGCTTCGAGAATTTTCTCGCCACAGCGGTCGGCTGCGTCATCGAATCCGTCGAGGGCCATCACCCATTTGTGTAAATCAACAAAATTAACGTACTGTGGATCTACGTCTGGATGGGTCTCGGCAAGTTCAATGGCGATGTCCAATGTGTCGGTCCACTTTAGCATAGCCTAATACTCCATTTTCTGCTGTTTTCAATCGGTCGTCTGCGGGGCTTTAGTGCTTCTCAGAGACCATGTTAATTGTGTACTTGGGCAATTCCACGACAAGGTCGACGTCGCCCGGTATAACTTGGCAGCTGAGACGCGAGTCGGGATCGACGCCCCATGCCATATCGAGATAATCTTCCTCTAAATCATCTGCTTCTGGCAAGAGCGCAAAGCCCTCTCGCACATGAATATGGCAGGTGGTGCAGGCACAGGACATTTCACAGGCGTGTTCGATCTCTATACCGTTTCTAAGGGCCGCTTGGCAGACGCTCTCGCCGGGGTTGGATTCAATGACTGCGCCGGTTGGGCAGAAATCTTCATGGGGTAAAAAAACTATGCGCGCCATTATAAATTTGTCTCCACGTCGTCAAGACTTTGTCCAGCCAATGCACTTTTGATGCTGGCGTTCATGCGGCGGGCGGCGAACTCTTCACTCGCTTTGCCGACCGATTCAATTTGCCGTGCGATTACACGGTGTTCTCTGCTGTTTGCGAGCACGTCTTGCAGCTCTTTGATGGCTACTTCGAGGCACTGATACTCTGCCGGCTCGAGTAGCGCGCGACCATCTTTTTCCAGCGCGGCATGTAAGTCGACGATCATGCGCTCAGCTTCTACTTGCTGCTCACGCAAGGCGCGTGCCTGCATGTCTTCACGTGCGTGACTAAATGATGCCTGCAGCATGTCGGTGATTTCGTTTTCTTTGAGGCCGTAGGACGGTTTTACTTCAATGCGCGACTCAACACCACTGACCATTTCTTTGGCAGTGACGCTCAACAGCCCATCCGCATCGACTTGATAGGTGACACGAATTTTCGCTGCGCCGGCAACCATCGGGGGAATGCCTCGCAGTTCAAAGCGCGCAAGCGAGCGGCAGTCGTCGGCCAGTTCGCGCTCTCCCTGTAAAATATGCACAGCCATGGCTGTTTGTCCATCTTTGAAGGTGGTGAATTCTTGCGCCTTGGAGACGGGAATGGTGGTATTGCGATGAATAATTTTTTCGATTAAACCGCCCATGGTTTCGATGCCGAGGGAGAGCGGAATAACATCGAGCAGCAACATGTCGTCGGCGGATTTATTGCCCACGAGAACGTCGGCTTGCAGGGCTGCGCCCATCGCGACAACGAGGTCGGGGTCAAGACTGGTGTGGGGTGTGCGACCGAACAACTGTTCGACTTTTTCGCGAACTCGCGGGGTGCGGGTTGAGCCGCCGACTAGGACTACATCGTGCACTTGATCGAGGCTGACACCGGCGTCGCGCAGGGCTTTTTTCGAGGCGCGCAGGGTTTTTTCTATCATTGGGTCGATCAGGGTGTTGAGCATTTCGCGGGTTAAGACGGACTGCCAATCCAGCAGTTCGAGTTCGACGCTGTCGACATCGGTCAGTTCTTCTTTGGCGAATTTTGCCATTTCTAACAACACGCGCTGCTCAGTGGGATCGAGGGACTCATCTAAGCCCACTTGCTGTCGAATCCACTCGGCGATGGTGCGGTCGAAATCGTCACCCCCTAAGGCGGAATCACCCCCGGTCGCGAGAACTTCGAAGACGCCTCGCGACAGACGCAGGATGGAGATATCAAAGGTTCCCCCACCGAGGTCGTAAACTGCAATGGTGCCCTCTTCGGCTTGGTCGAGACCGTAGGCGATGGCTGCTGCGGTTGGTTCGTTGAGCAGGCGCAGTACTTTGATACCGGCTAAGGTCGCTGCGTCTTTGGTTGCTTGACGCTGTGCATCGTCAAAATACGCGGGCACGGTGATAACGGCTCCGTCAAGTCGGCCGCCTAGACCCAGCTCGGCGCGGTCGCTCAGTTTGCGCAGTATTTCCGCCGACACTTGAATAGGGCTGACGGCGCCGGCGGCTGTGATAATTTTGGGCATGCCGCCATCATCTTCAGCAAAGGTGTAGGGCAGTTGGCTGCCGAGGGTTTTAATATCGTTGATGCCGCGCCCCATCAGGCGCTTGATTGATGACAGCGTGTTGAGCGGATCGGTTGTGCTGTGCTCGGCGGCTTCGTAGCCAATGCAGCTGACGCCCTCTTTCGTGTAGTGCACGACTGAGGGCAAAAGATGGCGGCCCTGCTCGTCGGCGAGGGTTTCGGACATGCCACTGCGCACGGCGGCGACTAATGAATTGGTGGTGCCGAGATCGATGCCCACGGCATTTTTGCGCTGATGCGGCTGGGGCGATTGTCCGGGTTCAGAAATTTGCAGTAGTGCCACGTTTTAATAATCCTCTAGCTCTTCTTGGCGCTGTTCGATTTCATCGAGAAGCTTGGCAAAAAATTGCATTTTTGCTACTGTGTCGAATGCGTCGTTGTATTGGGCGGCGCTGTGCTGCGCCGCAAAATCGTTTTGTAGTTTGAGATAGTTGTCTTGAACTTGGCCGTGCATGCTATCCAGCTCGCTGGCGGCATCGCTGCTGTCACGCAGGTCTGCAAGGGCTTCGCGAAATTCAATTTGCTGCATCAAAAAAGCCCCATCACTGGTGATATGACTCTCTTGGTTGGCATCGATATGAGCAAGTTCTAGTAAATATTGTGCGCGTTTTAGGGGCGACTTTAGACTGTCGTAGGCTTGATTGATGAGTGCGGTGGTTTGCACCGCAAGGCGTTTTTCGGTGTCCCCTTTTGCCGCATAACGGTCTGGGTGAAACTCGCGCTGCAAGTTGCGGTAGCGGGTGTCGAGCAGGGAGCGGTCTATCTGCCAGGTGACGGGCAGGGAGAAAATCTCAAAGAAGTTGTTCGTTTCCAATACCATTGCAGATACAACCAATGTCTCGACCCCAACCTTGAAATTAACGCCCAGCTCAGCGGGAATTGTTATACGTGGAAGCTTTCTCCACATCCACACTCATCTTTGACGTTGGGGTTTTTAAACTCAAAGCCTTCGTTCAGCCCCTCTTTGACGTAGTCGAGTTCAGTGCCGTCGAGGTAGACAAGGCTTTTCGGGTCGATAATTAACTTTACGTCGCCGCACTGAAACACTTCGTCTTCAGCATCAGTGCTGTCGACAAATTCGAGTACGTAAGATAGGCCCGAACAGCCCGTGGTGCGAACACCCAAGCGAATACCGACGCCCTTGGAGCGGTGCGCCAAGTGCTTTATTACGTGCTGCTCGGCAGCGGCTGTCATCGTAATAGCCATGACCTTGTTTAACTCCCTTGTTTTGCTCGGATGTCGCGAACGGCGGCTTTGATAGCATCTTCGGCCAGCACTGAACAGTGGATTTTAACCGGGGGCAGCGCGAGCTCTTCGGCAATCTGGGTATTTTTGATCAGCTCGGCGTCGTCGATATGCTTGCCTTTGACCCATTCGGTCAACAGCGAGCTCGACGCAATGGCTGAACCACAGCCGTACGTTTTGAACTTGGCGTCTTCGATAATCCCTTGGTCGTTGACCTGAATTTGCAGGCGCATCACGTCGCCACAGGCGGGCGCGCCGACCATGCCGGTGCCAACATTTTTTGCGCTGTCGTCTAACTTGCCGACATTGCGTGGATTTTCATAATGGTCAATTACTTTGTTGCTATAAGCCATGGTATGACTCCTAATTAATCTTGCGTGACTTTCAAAAAAGCGCTTAGTGCGCGGCCCACTCTACTTGACTTAGATCGACACCATCTTTAAACATATCCCACAGCGGCGACAACTCACGCAACTTGGTCACGGCGTGACGTACCTTGAGGATGGCATTATCGATGTCTTCCTCGGTGGTGTAGCGGCCGATGCTGAAGCGAATTGAGCTGTGTGCCATCTCGTCGTTGAGACCCAGTGCGCGCAGTACGTAAGACGGCTCAAGGCTGGCTGAGGTACAGGCGGAACCCGATGATACTGCCAAATCGCGCAGTGCCATGATTAGCGATTCGCCTTCAACGTAGGCAAAACTGATGTTAATGATGCCCGGGACGTGCTGATCTTTGGAGCCATTCAGATAGACCTCTTCCATATCGGAAACACCTTCCCAAAGACGGGTGCGCAGCTTCTCGATGCGCGCTGACTCTTCGGCTAGCACCTCGCCAGCTATGCGGAACGCTTCTCCCATCGCAGCAATTTGGTGGGTTGGCAAGGTACCTGAACGCATACCGCGCTCATGACCACCGCCATGCATTTGCGCCTCGATACGAACTCGTGGCTTGCGGCGAACATAGAGCGCGCCAATCCCTTTGGGGCCATAAATTTTGTGGGCTGAGAATGACATCATGTCGACTTTCATCGCTTCGACGTCAATCGGTGTTTTGCCGGCGCTCTGCGCAGAATCAACATGGAAGAAGACGCCTTTTTCGCGACAGATTGCGCCGATCGCAGCAATATCGTTGAGGGTGCCGAGTTCATTATTGACGTGCATGATCGAGACAACGGTGGTGTCTTCACGCAACGCGTCGGCAACCATTTGCGGCTGGACAATGCCGCTTGAATCGGGGTCGAGGTAGGTCACTTCAAACCCTTCACGCTCAAGCTGGCGACAGGTGTCGAGCACTGCTTTGTGCTCTATGCGCGAGGTGATAATGTGCTTGCCTTTGCGCTGATTGAAGTGCGCACAGCCTTTAATCGCGAGGTTGTTGCCCTCTGTTGCACCTGAGGTCCAAACAATTTCTCGTGGATCGGCGTTAATCATTTTGGCAACTTGCTCACGGGCGTCTTCAACAGCCGCTTCCGCTTCCCAACCGAACACGTGCGAGCGCGACGCTGGGTTGCCGAAGTGACCGGTCGGCGTGAGGTACTGCATCATTTTCTCGGCTACCTGAGGATCAACCGGCGTTGTCGCTGCATAATCGAGATAAATTGGAAGACTCATGAATTACTCCAGTATTTAGCAGGCATCTGCCCGCGGACTATCACTTAGTATTAGTAGCTGTTCGACTTGGCGCTGGGCGATATTTTTAATATCGCGTCTTGCCATTAGTTGTGCGAGGGAAATACCGTTCAAAAATCGGTGAATCTCGCCGCTCAACTCGTCCCACAAAGCATGTGTTAAACAAATCTCACCACCTTGGCAGTCACCTTTGCCCTGGCAGTTGGTGGTATCAACAGACTCATTGACAGCGTCAATAATCTGCGCGATAAAAATGGTGTCACTGTCACGACCAAGACGATATCCGCCTCCGGGGCCGCGCACACTCGAGACTAAATCTGATTGCCTCAATCGAGCAAACAGCTGCTCAAGGTATGAGAGGGAAATTGACTGGCGCTGCGATATCTCTGCCAATGACACTGGCTTTTCGTCCGCGTGGATGGTGAGATCCAACATCGCGGTTACCGCATAACGTCCTTTGGTGGTCAGTCGCATATCATGCCCCTATGGTAGCAAGGGCGAAATTATCTAATACCCGACTATTTTAGTCAACTACTTACCAGTATCTAACCATCATCAAACCGTGCTGAAAGGCCGCCATTTTTTGCTCAACCTCGCTGCGCGCACATCACAGCTATTTTCGATCAATCTTACGTTGAACAGCGGTTAATAGACCACGCAGAATGGAAACTTCCATCTCGTCCATTCGCACGCGATTAAATAATCTGCGCATGCGTGTCAGCACTTGCTTGGGGTTTTCTGGGTCATAGAATTTCAACTCGGCCATGGTTGTGGCGAGGTGTTCATGGAAATATTCCAAGTCGGCAGACTTCACCGGTGGTTGGTCCCAGTCAGTTAGGGCGGGCAAATTGCCCTGCTCATCGGCAAGGCTGGCCATACGCACTTCATAGGCAAGTACCTGAACCGCTGTCGCCAAGTTTAGCGAGCTGTAATCAGGATTAGACGGAATGTGCACATGGTAGTGGCACTTTTGCAGCTCTTCGTTGGTTAGGCCGCGATCTTCGCGCCCAAACAAGAGGGCAGTTTTGTGGGTCGCAGATTCTCTGTAGATTTTTTCACCGCACTCGCGAGGATTGAGCAGCGGCCAGGGGATGCGACGCTCGCGGGCACTGGTGCCCACCACAAGTCCGCAGTCTGCAATGGCTTCGTCTACGGTCTCAACAATGGTGGCGCCGTCGAGAATGTCTCGGGCTGCAGCCGCCCGCCACACAGCGCGGGGGGCGGGATATTCCTTCGGCTCGACAAGATACAATTCGGCCAATCCCATGTTTTTCATTGCCCGCGCTGCACCGCCGATATTACCTGGATGGGTGGTGTTGACGAGTACAATACGAATATTTGCTTGCCGCTCAATTAGGGACACAGAGCACCTCTAAAAAGTCCGATGTTAGTGCCTCCGATGAGGCGCTGCGAAATTGGCCGGCGAGTGTAGCAGAATCGGGGTTCTCTGGTACATTCTCTCTCTGATACAATGCGCGCCCTTTTAGTCAGACTTGGAATAACCACCCTATGCAACCAATGGTCAATATCGCCCTGCGCGCTGCGCGCCAAGCGGGAGAAATGATTGTAAAATCTGCCGATAGCCTCGAATCTGTGCAGGTTGATGAGAAGGGTCGTTACGACTTTGTCACCGAAGTGGACAGACGCTCGGAAGAAACAATCCTCTACCACATTAAGAAAGCCTACCCAGACCACCGGTTTTTATGTGAAGAAAGCGGCGCAAGTGGTAATCCCGACAGCGATGTTGAGTGGATTATTGACCCTCTCGATGGCACCACCAATTTCGTGCGCGGCATACCCCATGTCGCCATATCCATTGGCTGTCGCGTTAAGGGCCGTCTTGAGCATGCAGTGATTGTCGAGCCATTCAAGCACGAAGAATTTACTGCCAGCCGCGGTGGTGGCGCGCGGTTAAACGGTCGCCGTATTCGCGTATCGGGCCGCGCCAGTGAAGCAGGTGCTCTGTACGCAACGGGTATTCCCTACAGCGATCCATCATTTGCGCGCATGGATGATTACCTAAAGTGCATGCATGAATTCGCGCACAATTCGTCGGGCGTTCGCCGCATGGGCGCCGCCGCGCTTGATCTCGCGTATGTTGCCGCGGGCCGCATGGACTGTTACTGGGAAATGTATTTAAAGCCTTGGGATATGGCAGCGGGTGCCCTCTTGGTGCGGGAAGCTGGCGGTATGGTGAGTGATTTTCAAGGTAACGAGACGTTTTTGGAGAGCGGCCACATTGTTGCCTGCACCCCTAAATTGTTTAAACCCACATTAAAAGTGCTGGCGAAAAACCTCGGCGACTTAAAATAAGGCCGCTGCGATCGTCAATCTGATTGTCGCACTCTAGGAAAACAGCAGTGCCGAGCGCTCAAGGAGCCAGTAGGCACTGCAAACACCCATCGCGTAAACAACCCACTGCGCAAGCGTCGCTTGATGTGTTGCGACCAGTGCAATCTGTTTTTTGGCCACCATCACTAAAACAAGAATTGCCGCTATAAAGCCTAACTGGCCAAGTTCAACGCCGATATTGAAGAACAGCAGCGCTGGCAATTTCATCGCGGTCGGCAAACCTAACTCCTGCAGCACAACGGCAAAACCAAAGCCGTGCAATAACCCAAACACGGTTGAGACGCTGACAGGATAACGCCACGTGAAACTGTCTTTGGCACCGTGGCGCTGGTGTTTAATAATTTCGACCGCTAGCAACAAAATGCTCAGCGCAATAAGCAATTCAACCAACTCCGTCGGCAGACGAAAAATATCTAAGGTGGCAAGACTGAGGGTGATCGAGTGGGCTAAGGTAAAACCGGTTACGGTCAGCAGCAATCGCTTAAATGTGCCGGCAATCATCATAAGACAGAGCACAAATAAAAGGTGATCAGTGCCGGCAAGAATATGCTCAATACCTGCCACCGTGTACTGTTTTGCCACTGCGCTCGCGGATGTTGAGAGAGGGATTTCGATGCTGGTTTGTTCTGGCCCGGAAAATAGTTGCGCGACATCACCTGTGAGTGGTTTGAACACCACCAGCGAACTCAACGCTGGGTTACCGTAACGGTAAATAAGCTCAACTGACAGCGTATTTCCGAGTGCAACAAGATCTGTATCGCAGCGATAAAGGCTGCGGCCAATCAGCCCTGCAGGTCTTCCTCTCGCTTCACCTGAGATGTCGGTGGCAAAGTTGCAGTCGCTATAACGCAGCTCGACGGCAGGCTCCCGCCCCTCTGCCATGACCGGCGGAATTTTCCACTTCACTAAATATTCATTTGCCTGCAACTGGCTGACTTCGACATAAACGGGACGCGCTTCGTCTGCACTAGGAAGTGCAGCAAAGGCCCATAGCATAGCCCCTAAAATGGCAGGCACTACTCTCATTGCACAGGCTCGGTGAGATCGTTGAGTTGATACTTTGTCATCAGATCATCCATCGCCGTGCGCTTGATCTGCAGTTGCTGCTGGCGCTGGGCGTCGGCAAACACTGCCGGGGCAATTTCTTCAAACGCTGGAATGTAGGCGGGCGTATTTTTAACTAACAGAACCACATGCCATCCGTAGGCAGATTGGATAGGTCCCTGCCACTGCTTTTCAGGCTGTAGCGCGAATATTGTTTCTTGGAAATCACGTCCGAAATGACTGTTAATTTCGTCGTCGTCACGGCCAACATAGTTGCGATTGTAGAGAAATCGCTCTCCGTAGCGAGGCGCGTTTTCAAACGGTACTGCCTGCGCATTGAGCTCAGTATAAAGTGTCTCTGCCATCGCCTTGGCTGCGTCAACTGAGCGTTTTTCCGTTGAAATAAAAACGTGGGTAAAGGTTGCCGTGGCAGGTTTTTGATACTCTTGTTGATGCTCTGCAAAATACGCGCGCAAGTCATTTTCTGTCAGGGGCTGCGCTTCGTCGTAAAAGCCTTGAAGCAGATAATCCATTTTCTGAATCACGCGACTGCGAATAATTTGATCGTTTTTGTCGAGGTTGAGGGCGATACCTTCACGAAATAGTGCTTCGTTGCGCCCATAGTCTTCGATCAATCGCTGTCGCTCCTCGGAACTCAGACGATCAAGCGCCGCTTGCGCATCAGCGGGATTAAACATTTTTGCCTGTAACTGCAGAAACTGCAGCAGTACGCTGTTATCAATATCGATGCGGTACTGCTGATAGGCATAGTTATCCGCATTGAACAGCCGCTCGCCACCGAGCAGCAAAACGGCAATCACTAAAAATTGGACAAGAGGTTCTTTCAAGAGGTTCTTCATTGCTTTTTCTGTGCCTTAGCTATTTGATCGACGGCGTTGACTGTAGATGAGGCGGCAAAACTGTACAAGGCGTCACCCGCGCCTTATGACCTGTTCAGACTCGAGTGCAACCCTGTCGCTGCACTCGAGTTGCGCTAACTTTACAGCGGCTGATACCAAATGGGCGAGGTGTAGGCCCGCTCTTGGATAACCTTTGGCCCACGTGGCGGGTGGTCAAGTTGCAGGGCAATCGAGTCCAACAGCCCGTTGCGGGGCGTGGGTATCTGTAGCACTCTGGCATAATAAAACGCTGGCTGGTCAGGGTTAAAGTCGGGATCAATCCACTGCGCGCTGAGTTCTGGACTGCCAATAGTGTTGCTGTAGCGGCCTGATTGAAGGTCTACCGTGTTGCCGACAGCGGGCAACTTTCCGTCTGCATCGAGCTGGCGATCATCAGACCAAGCCACATTGTAGACCTGCTCATGCTGTTCGCCATTCGCGTCAACCCATCCTTTGACGATTTGCAATCGATCAAGATTGCCATCCAGCGGGTCTTTCACCGCACGCACTAAAAATGCTGGCGGTTGCTTAAGCGATTCTTGGGCCAATAAATCACCGCCCATGGGCACACCAAATTTGTACCCTATGCTGGCAAAGTCATCCGCATTGGCAGCATTTTCTGGAAAGCGCCAACCACCGAACAACTGCACGCGCAGGCGCGGACCTGTCGTGGCGTAGACTTCTTTTCGTCGAAATGCTGCGTAAATCGCTTCACGACTATTTTCGGTTGCCCAGACAGCGGCGAGACCCGATGCCGACATGCTCCACCCGTTTGTAGTTGTCTCAGCTGTGCCTCTGGAGTCCTTCGTTTCAGGGGTTGAATCTGTCGCCATTTTTCCCCAGAAATTATTTTCCTCGGCAGCGGCTAATGCTGTGTGCGAGTCGGTTGAGCCAATAAGGCCAAACTTGTAAGGATTGACGCCAATCTTTTGCTCAATGGCCAATCCTCGTTTTAGAGCTGGTCGAATATAATCCGCGGTGGTTGCAACAAATTTTTCCGCCTGTTTCTGAATATAAAAATTGTAGTTTTCGAAGTCAGCAAACTCATCATCGGGCGAAAATTCGCTGCGCGTTTCACTGTCGCCTTTTGTTTGGGTCACTTCGGTTACCGGCTCCCAAAAGGCACGGCGGCGAGCATAGTCAGCCGTCACCTCTTCACCGCGCAGGGTGGTGGTGTCGAACATATAGCCTTTAGAGATATTCGAATTGTGGGGAATCGCTAAAAAGCGTGCGCCGGTGCGATGCTGGGTATCCTCTAACCACTGCCACAAGTCTTCTGGATACTGGCTTTGATCAGAGCCATAGGGTAGGAACTGACTGGCTTTTTCGGCACCGTCGGGCGTGACCACCACGCGATGTAAGTTGGCTCCAGTTGGAATTGATGACCACTCCCACCCCAAAAACGTGGTAAACACGCCAGGTTCATTGTGCTCTTCCGCAGCGGCAATAATAGCCTGCCAGGCATTAGTGGATGTCTCGGTAGTGTCGCCAAAAATACCGACACCGTCTATATTATTACTGCTGCTGGCAACAGGATCGCCGTGCCCTTCGTTTTCATCAGGTACCGGTAAAAAGCGTGTAAAGAACTGAAGGCCAGTGCCGTTATTAAGGGCGCGCAACATTAGCTTTTCAGCCACCCATCGTTTTATGTTTCCGTACCAACCAAGGTCTTCATAGACCATGGTCTGGTTGCTCACGGCACGGATAACGCCGAGCATTTCCGCATGATCAGAGACCACCAAAAAGTCGAGTGGGGTGTGAATTTGCACGCGCGCTCTGTTGTACGGATGGATGACGGGCTGCCCCTTTGCCCAGCGATAGGCGGTATCGGGGTCGGCGCTATGATTGTCGTTTAAAAACGCATCAAAGGAGTAGGAGGTGTGCAAATGGGTATCGCCAAAATAGAGCTGGGTGGCTACCTGATCGTTAGTGCCTTGAGCAGTAACAGTGTTGGCAAGCGCTGAGACAGCGATGCACAATACAGTGGCTTTTATCGCATTAAGATTTTTCACGCGTTCGCCTCCTTTTCAAGGGCAGGCAGTCGTCTTCGGGCAAACTCAAGAATGACGATGCTGACAATTTCAATCAAGGTTGAACGAATAGCCGGCTGGGTTAAACCGTCGAGAACGATGTGTATACCGCGACCAAAAAGCACTGCAAACAAAAGGACGGTTGGCACGATTAACCAGGCACTCTTGCCTGGGCGCGATCCA
Source organism: SAR92 bacterium BACL16 MAG-120619-bin48 (assembly GCA_001438605.1). Taxonomy (GTDB): domain Bacteria; phylum Pseudomonadota; class Gammaproteobacteria; order Pseudomonadales; family Porticoccaceae; genus HTCC2207. Next base: position 18,849 of record LIDE01000012.1, read on the forward strand.
TATAGAATAAAAATGGCTGCCGTTAAAAACATACCACCAAGATCGCCGCGAAGTGTTCCTAAGCCGTCTGTGCGACTGGCGACAACGGCGAAGTCTGCTTCCATTCCTGCGGGGTCGAGCATAAAGCCGACGCTACCCAACAGCGCAACTATACCCATAAGAGTCAAAATAACGCGCAGCACTTTATCCAAGATAGTCCCCTTTTCTATTATTATTTTTGTGTTTTTGTGTTCGATGGCCATTGCACAACAGGGTTCAGCAGGCCAAAACAATTTTCTCAATTATGCGCTGAATAAACTATCAGGGTCTATAGCCACTGACGTGCACGATTCACTAAAAATGACTAAAGGCTATTTGCTGCGCGAATGTTTTATCTACGGTAGAGTGCTGAAAAATCTTTAGCGACCTTTCTATGCAATCGTTTTCGCGAACCACGGGTATTTCAGTTGTTGTCGCCAACATGGTGGGCACCGGTGTCTTTACCAGCCTAGGCTTTCAGCTGCTTGGAATCCAATCGTATTTTGTGCTGATGATGCTGTGGTTTGTCGGCGGTGTTACTGCGCTCTGTGGTGCCTTGACCTACGCTGAGCTGGGAGCCAATCTGCCGCGTTCAGGGGGCGAATACAATTTTCTGTCGCGGCTCTATCACCCCAGCGCTGGATTTATTTCGGGATGGATCTCAGCCACAGTGGGGTTTGCTGCGCCGGTGGCGCTGGCAGCCATGACTTTCTCCGCGTACCTTTCCGCGGTTTTCCCAGGAATACCCAAGACCTTTCCGGCGGTAATGTTAGTGGTTTTTCTCACCGCGACACACTGTCTCTCTCGACGCACTAGCAGCGCAATTCAACAGGCTTTTACTGCCTTAAAGGTGCTGTTAATTATTCTCTTCTGTGCGGTTATTTTTATCTGGGGGGAAACGCCTCAAGCTGCCAATTTTCTGCCACAGACTGGCGACGGGGGACGCTTGTTTAGTGGCGCCTTCGCGGTATCGCTTATATACGTCAACTATGCCTACACTGGCTGGAATGCAGCAACCTATGTCACCAGCGAATTAGATAACCCGCAACGCAATTTGCCGATTGTTTTGTTTGTTGGCACAGCAGTGGTAATGATGCTTTACCTCCTGCTTAATTTTACTTTTCTCAGTGCCGCCCCCATTTCGATTTTGGAGGGCAATATCGAGGTAGGCGTAATTGTCGCCGATCATGCTATTGGCGCACATGCAGGCAAGGCCATGGGCGCCGTTCTCGCGCTGCTGCTGGTGTCCACAGTCAGCGCCATGACAATGGCCGGCCCGAGAGTGCTGCAAGTGATCGGCGAGGACTTTAAGGCGTTTGCCCCTCTCGCCCGCAACAACAGCAATGGCGTCCCCAGTCGGGCGATTATTTTCCAAGGCGGTTTGGCTGTGCTGTTTATGCTCAGTGCGACCTTTGAGTCGGTGTTGGTTTTTTCCAGCTTTGTTCTCGGTATTAACACGCTGTTTTCGGTGCTGGGTGTGTTTGTTTTGCGCTGGCGCAATATGAACATCGAAGGGGCTTACAAAACCTTTGCCTACCCTTTTGCGCCACTTATCTATCTGGCGGTCACTCTGTGGACATTGGTCTATGTGCTCATTTCCCGCCCTCAGGAGGGGTGGATTGGTGTTGCAATGATTGGTGTTGGTGCGATCATGTATTATTGTTCCAACAGGACTGAACAGACATCACTTATAAAATAATAACGAGCTCGCCTGACTCGAAAATCACAATGTTAACTGCCGGTGCCACTGGCAGCACCTTCATAATTAGGGGAATAAAATGACAAGCACTGTATTAGGTTTTGCCGCTCACGACACGTCTGGGCATATGTCTCAGCTAACATTCCAGCGCCGCGCCCTGCGCGATAACGATGTACAAATCGATATCTCCTACTGTGGCATCTGTCACAGCGACCTGCATCAGGTCTGCAACCATTGGGGAAGAGCTACGTACCCGATGGTGCCGGGGCATGAAATTGTTGGCAAAGTGGGCGCCGTGGGCAGTGGGGTTAGCCAATATGCGGTGGGCGACTTGGTCGCTGTCGGCTGTATGGTTGACTCCTGCCAAGCATGCGAACAGTGTGACGTGGGGCAAGAGCAGTACTGCTTGAATCGCTTTACGCAAACCTATGCGGACAAAGACCGTGTTGATGGCAGCCCGACCATGGGCGGTTATTCTCAGAGTATTGTTGTGCGCGATAAGTTCGTCCTGCGCATTCCTCCAAATCTCGATTTAGCCGCAGCGGCTCCCCTGCTGTGCGCAGGTATAACGACATACTCACCCCTCAATCACCACAATGTTGGCCCCGGCAGCAAGGTGGGTGTGATTGGACTCGGTGGGCTTGGACACATGGCGATTAAATTTGCTGTGGCGATGGGCGCTGAAGTCGGTGTATTTACCACGTCACCCTCAAAAATCGAGGAGGCAAAGCGCCTCGGCGCGAGCCAAGTCTTTCTGTCGAGTGACCCTGTGCAAATGAAATCAGCGGTTGGCTATTTCGATATTATTATTGACGCGGCATCGCGCACTCACAATATGAACGCCTACATGATGGCGCTTAAAACAGACGGTCACATGGTGTTGGTCGGACCGATTGGCGTGCTCGAACCTATGCCCAGCGGACTTCTGATAGCGGGCAGGAAATCTCTGAGCGGCTCGGGTATTGGCGGTATTGCGGAAACTCAGAAAATGCTCGACTTTTGTGCAGAAAAAAATATTACCTGCGATATTGAAATGATTAACGTGCAAGACATTAATCAGGCGTTTGAGCGTATGGAAAAGAATGACGTGCACTATCGCTTTGTTATCGATATGGCGTCTCTCCTGTAAGGGAGTGCGTAACGGAATGCATAACGGGGTGCGTAACGGGCTGTGTAACAAGCGTAGAAAGTAGGTAACATGCAAAAAGGCCGAAGTAGAGAGTCTCTCTGCTTCGGACTTTATTTGCTTCTAGCGCCCTTTTTGGCGTCGATATCTCAGCGGCTAATACCTTTAATTTCCAAGAAATCATCAAACCCAAACTCGCCCCACTCGCGACCATTGCCCGACTGTTTATACCCGCCAAAGGGTGCCGTGTAGTCTTGCGAGGCGCTGTTGATACCAATCATGCCGGCGCGCAATTGACGTGCAACACGATCCGCGCGCTGTTCGTCACCTGTGCTGAAATACGCAGCCAAACCGTAAGGCGTGTCGTTGGCGATAGCAATTGCTTCCTCCTCGGTGTCGAAGGGAATCATGGTGAGAACGGGGCCGAAAATTTCTTCTCTGGCAATGGTCATCTGGTTGTTGGCGCCAGCAAAAACTGTCGGCTTCACATAGTAGCCGTGGCTAAATCCGTCTGGCTTACCGAGACCGCCAGCAACGAGTTCGGCGCCCTCTTCAATACCTTTAGCAATTAGCGCTTGGACTTTATCAAACTGCATACGGCTCGACAGCGGGCCGATATGGGCGCCCTCTTTGTCCGCATGATCGACCACAACCTGCTCGGCAGTGGCTTTGGCAATTTGCACTGCTCGATCGTAGACGGAAGACTCAACCAACATGCGCGATGGCGCATTACAGGACTGACCTGTGTTGCTCATCATATGCAACACACCCCCAGCGACGGCCGTTTCAAGGTCGGCGTCGGCAAAAATAATATTGGGTGATTTACCGCCCAGTTCTTGCGCGACTCGCTTAACCGTATCCGCGGCCGACTTGGCCACAAGAATACCCGCACGGGTAGAACCAGTGAAAGACACCATATCAATATCGGGATGGCTAGACAGCACCGATCCCACTGAGGGGCCGTCACCATTCACCATATTGTAAACACCGGCTGGGAAGCCCGCCTGATGCATCATTTCGCTGAACAGATAGCCAGATATAGGCGCAATCTCACTGGGTTTTAACACCATGGTGCAACCCGTGGCCAGCGCAGGGGCGACCTTGCAGGCAATCTGGTTGATTGGCCAGTTCCACGGCGTAATAAATCCGCAGACGCCGATAGGCTCTTTCACCACTCGGGTGTTGCCGACCTGACGTTCAAATTCGTACGTTTTCAACGCTTCAAGAGCGGTGGCAATATGTCCGCGACCACAATCGGCCTGAGCGGCGGTCGAAAACGAAATCGGCGCGCCCATCTCCATGGAAATAGCCAATGCCATTTCGTCGTAGCGTTCAGTATAAATCTGCAGTAGCTTCTCCAGCAGCGCTACGCGCTCTGCAACGGAGGTTTGCGAGAAGTGAGGGAAGGCGGCCTTGGCGGCGGCGATGGCACGCTCAACATCTGCAGCAGTCCCCAACGATATGGTTGCCACCAGCTCTTCTGTGGCTGGATTTTCTACGGCAAGGTCGTGCGCTTGAAGGGGCGCAACCCACTGACCGTTAATATAAAACTGGCGTAAATCTTTCATCTTGAACCCCTCAATAATTTTTCTCAGACTACCCGCAAACACTCAACCCCGCTATACCCCACAGAGGGGGAGGCAGGGCTATTTGAAAATATACTGACCCAGAGACTCAATGGTCTGGGGGCCGATTAACCGCTGCTGCAACTGGCCATCGCTGCCAATAATAAGCGTCTCTGGCAATACCGACACAGGACCCAGCCCCCACAGAGCGCGAGGATCTTTTTCCAGCGACGGAAATTCAATACCCATTTTTGCCAGCTGCGCGAGAAGTTCATCGCCCTGCTCATTGTCAAAATTAACGCCAACAATGGTTAGTTGATCGGCATGTTCCGCGGCCAACTCATTAAGCTCTGGAATCTCCTTGCGACAGGGGGCACACCACTCGGCCCAATAATTAATCAAGGTGACCTTCCCAGTGTCGTTTTGGAAACTGTGGCTACCGCCCTCTACCAGCGCATAGCTGGAGTCGTCGCTGCTACAGCCGACAAGCAAGCTGCTAATAAGTAGTAGACCAAGTGAAATAGTGTTTCGCACGGTTAAGGCTCTCTCTATATGCTGTTGGTAGGTTGTTAGTTTCATTTGTCGCTAATCGTTTCATCGCTGCGCGAGAATAATGCCAGTACGTTAACCGACATACTGCCTTCAATCAATGACCGGTTGTGTGCCATTAGATCCGTATACGCTGTATACCAAGGGTGGCTAGAGATAACTTTATCAGTCAAATCAACCGGCGAACTGAGAAAATTACCGCCCAACCAATCCACTACGTCAGTCACCGAGATACTGGCAAGATCGCGAATCAGCACGTACTCACCGCGCGCAGTTTTTTCCAACACATGTTTTTCTAGCAACAAATTGCGCAGTCGCCGCCAGTGCTCAGCGTCGAGCCCAACGATACTCATACTGCGATCCGTTAGCGCTTTGCCGCGCTGCTGACGGCGCCAGCACTGCCACAAAATCATCAGCACCGCGAGCAGATCGGGCATGGCTTTGCCGCGACCGGAATAGCGAAAGGTCTCGAGACTGCGGATTAATTCAGCGCCAATTAAAATCAGCACCCAGAGAAAATAAATCCACAACAGAAACAGTGGCACCACAGCAAAGGCACCATAGATACTGGTGTAACTTGAGTGGGCAACCAGCAGACCAAAGAGCCACTTAGCGGTTTCAAACATCACTGTCGTGACCAGTCCACCCAGAACAGCATAGGATGTTTTTACCTTGCAGTTGGGCACAGCAATATAAAGCAGAGTGAAGGCGAGCCACGTCAGCAACCATGGCAAATAAGCAAACAGCATGACCGACAACCCCAAGCCATCCACTTCATCGACAAGCAAACGGAAGGAGAGCAAATAGGTTTTCATCATCATACCCGCCGCCAACAACAACGGCCCCAAGCTGAGAATTGCCCTATAGACCAAAAACCCCGCCAAGCCTTTGCGATCGCCTGTGGTCGCCCAAATATGATTAAAGGTTTTTTCGATATTACCCAACATTAAAAACGAGGTGACCATTAAAATAATGACGCCTGCCGCACTTAGCTTGCGGGCTTGCCCCGAGAACTCGCTGAGGTATTGGCTGATCTCCTGACCGCTGCTGGGCAAAAACTTCGAAAAAATAAAGCTCTCCACCTGTGCACCCACCTCCTGAAATGCGGGCACCAAAGAGAACATGCTGTACATCAGTGTCAGCATCGGCACAATCGCAAAGAGACTCATATAAGTCAGCGCCGCCGCGCTTTGATTGCAGCCATCTTGAGAAAAACGCTGGGCCAAATAGCGCATAAAAGCACCGCTGGTGCCAATCGCTTGCGGTATTTTTTTGATCGCCGACATAAAACCTGTCGCCATACTGCGCAACCTCCCGTTCTGTTTAACTCTGATTGCCATTACAATGCTCTGAATCCCGCTGTATAACGTATAAGGATAGACGATGACAATCATTTACCATAACCCCCGATGCTCGAAATCGAGACAGGCCCTCGCGCTGATCCGCGAGCGCGGCATCGAGCCCTCGATTGAACTCTATCTCGAGACCCCACCCAGCGCCGCCGCCCTCGCCGCCCTGCTGGCAAAGTTGGGGCTCAGCGCCCGGCAGTTACTGCGCAGTGGTGAAGACCTGTACAAAACACTTGGGCTGGCTAACAGCGCATTGTCGGAGAAAGACCTGATCGCAGCAATGGTGGAACATCCTAAATTGATTGAAAGGCCAATCGTGGTTCACGGCGACAAAGCGATTATCGGCCGACCACCTGAGCTGGTCTTGGAGATTTTACAATGAACAACCCCTACATTTTGGTGCTCTATTACAGCCGCAACGGCCATGTAAAAAAACTCGCCGAACAAATTGCACAGGGTATTGAATCTGCCGGACTCGAAGCGCGACTGCGCACAGTGCCTGCAGTATCGACGGTGTGTGAAGCTACACAGCCAGACATTCCTGACAGCGGCGCGGTTTACTGCACTGAAGAGGACTTGCGCGATTGCAGCGGGCTTTTGCTAGGCAGCCCAACACGCTTTGGCAATATGGCCGCACCACTCAAATATTTTCTTGATGGCACGGCTGGGCTGTGGATGAATGGCAGTTTGATTAACAAACCCGCTGGCGTCTTCACATCCACATCGAGTCAGCATGGCGGTCAAGAGAGCACACTTTTGTCGATGATGATTCCCCTGTTACATCATGGCATGGTGATCAGCGGTATTCCCTACTCTGAAAAGGCGCTGCACAGCACCAAGAGCGGCGGCACACCTTACGGCGCGACCCATGTGGAAGCCGAGCAGTTAAGCCCCGAAGAAATAGACCTCTGCCGCGCCCAAGGCAAGCGTATCGCCACGTTGGCAAAACATCTCACTGGAGTTAAATAGCATGACGTTGCAAACAAAGATTGCGATCGCCAAACCCCTAACCCGCATTAGCTTCGGCCTAATGCTCGCCGCCATGGCTGCCAACGCCTATGTGCAGGGGGCACCGTGGATTATCTATCTGCTGTGCCTATTTCCTCTGAGCATTTTTATTCCAGGACTTATCATCAACAGCACCCGCACACTGATCTGGATTTGCTTTGTTATATTGATGTATTTCGCCGTTGCAGTAGATAACCTTGCAGGGCCAGCACCGCAAGCGCTGGATTGGGTCGAGCTCATACTCACCGTGATTTTATTTAATGCAGCGATGATGCATGCCCGCTGGAAACAAGCCCTCGGCAAAGAACTACAAGACCAGCAAACCGCGAGCTAAGGGCTACACTGACAACACGCAACGTGAAAGGAATTTCCTATGAGTGAGAAACCAGGCTGGATACGTAGAGTATTCAGATTTATCGGGAAGGTTGTAAGTGCCCTGCGACAGGTCATCAGCCTGATTATCGTGATCTTTTTTATCACAGTGATTGCTGGCATGTTCGCCGATGATATTCAGCCCATGCCGGAAAAAGGTGCCCTCTATCTCGCTCCCAGCGGTGTCTTGGTTGACCAACGCACCTACATGGATCCGATTGCCGAAGCATTCTCTCAGTCGAACCATCAAGATGCCGAGACTCTAGTGCGCGATATAGTCACCGCTCTCGACCATGCTCAATACGATCCGCGCATCACTCATATTTTACTCGACACCGACTATCTGCAGGGTGCAGGCCTAGCCAAACTGGAAGAAATTAGCAGTGCGCTGATGCGCTTCAAAAAGAGTGGCAAACCGATTATTGCCATCGGCGATAGCTTCTCCCAGCAGCAGTACTTTCTCGCCGCCCATGCCAATGAAATTATTCTAAACCCCATGGGCCAAGTGTCACTAACGGGGTTTAGCGCTTATTCAAGCTACTACAAAGAAGCGTTGGACAAGCTAAAAATCAATATCCATGTTTTTAGAGTGGGTAAGTATAAAAGTGCGGTGGAGCCTTTCCTCGGCAATAGCATGTCAGAAGCTGCACGCAGTGATCGTCGCGAATTAATCGACTCACTGTGGATATTTTACGCCTCAAAAGTAGAAGAGCTGCGCGAGCTACCCGCTGGTGCGATCGACAACTTGGTCAACAACATGCATGGGCTCATGGTTGCCGCAAAGGGCGATTCCGCAGCACTGGCGTTAGAGCAGGGCCTAGTTGACCGCATTGCCACGCGCAGCGAAATGAAAAACTACCTCAATCAAGTGCTGCCCACAACCAATGGCGAGTTTGACAGTATTCCCATGGCCGCCTATGTCAATCACATCAAGTTGAGCGCACTGAAGAGTGTTGAACCCAGCAAAGAGGTGATTGCTGTCGTAGTTGCCAGTGGCGAAATTCTGGATGGCGAACAACCTGAAGGTATGATTGGTGGCGATACACTGGCCAATATTTTTGCAGATATTCGCGATGACGAGCAGATTAAAGCCGTGGTTCTGCGGATTGACAGCCCCGGCGGCAGCGCCTTTGCCTCGGATGTTATCCGCGACGCAATTGGCGCCGTGCGCAAGCGCAATATTCCTGTGGTTGTCTCCATGGGCAGCTACGCAGCATCCGGTGGCTACTGGATCGCCACTGAGGCAGATCGTGTTTTTACACTATCCACCACCATTACTGGCTCTATCGGCGTCTTTGGCATCATACCTACCTTTGAAGAGTCGCTTAACGCTCTCGGCATTTATTCCGACGGCGTAGGTACGTCGGATATTTCCGGCATGATGAATTTAGACCGCCCAATGACCAAACAGACCGAAATTATTATTCAGTCGGGGGTTGAGCATGTTTACTCGTCGTTCTTGAAACTGGTGGCAGATGCGCGCAACTCGACGCCGGACGCTGTTCATGAAATTGCCCAAGGCCGTGTCTGGACTGGAAGTCGCGCCGTTGAACTCGGGTTGGCAGATCAGCTTGGCGATCTCAACGATGCAATCAGCAGCGCTGCGTCAATGGCTGGCCTGAGCAGCTATAAACTCGACTACCGTCGCAAGGCATTGACCTTTATTGAGCAAATCATGATGGAAGTCAGCGGCAACATTGGCGCCTCGGTGCGAAGCTTGGGATTGACCAGCTGGCTGCCTGCGACATTGCAGCAGCGTATGGCCACTGTGCTTGAACCGCTGCAGACACTAGAGCGTCTGAACGACCCCAAAGGTATCTATCTCTACTGCGATAGCTGTCCCCGCTAAGAGCATTAGCGCCCTCACAAACCGAGGGCGCCTTCGTTTTCCTTAAATATCGAGAACACTTTTCACAAAGGGCAGGGTCAATCGGCGCTGCTCGCGCAGAGAACCGGCATCGAGTTTTTCCAGCGCGGCCATCAAAACATGGCTATTGCGCGGAAGACGGTGCAGTAAAAAGAGTGCGACTTCGTCAGACAAATACAGCCCTAGGCCCATGGCGCGATGTTGCAACAGGCGGCGCAGATCCGCGTCTTTGTATTCAATCAGCTGCAGGGAAATACCCGACTTCAAACGCGACAGCAAATCTGCCAAGCGGACATCGAGATAGTCTGGCAGTGTATGAGCCGTCACAATCAGTCGTGTACCGGACTCACCGCACAAATTAAACAGTTGGAACAGCGCCGCCTGCCAATCACTGCGGCCGGCAATTTCATCGAGGTCATCGAGACAGACAATGTCGGCCGACGCCAACCCCTGAAAAACCTGTTCCGCAGGGTAGTCGCACAACTCTTTCAACGGTAGATAAATCGCTGGGCCATTATTTAAGCGCAAGCTGTGCTTGTGACAGACCGCCTGCAATAAATGGGAGAGACCGGTTCCCGATGCACCGCAGAGATAGGCGTATTGCTTGCCCTCGTCCAGCAACAACATCTTCGCCAGATGCTGAGGTGTCCCATTGGGGGCGTATAAATTATCGAAGGTCGCCTGATTATCAAGTTTGATACCAAGGCTCAACTGCTGAAAATTGCTCACGGAGAGATCCAATCAAATTCTAAATTATCGCTTAAATACCCATTCTCAGATGCTTGCTTGCGGAACCGTCCGCTGCGCACCATCGCCGCCTCAAATAAGGCTCTATCCCCTTCAATCGCCAATCTGATAGACAGCCTGTCGCCGTCAACCGCAGAGACATTTAACCCGGCGACCAACTCCAGCTTATGCAACTGTGCAAGCACCTCTTGATAGGCCGCATAGGTTCTCACCTGATCGATCTGCAGAAGCAGATCACTGCTGTCTTCCTGAGGAATATACGTGTAGTGCGCCGCCAGCTCATCCAGTAGTGGGTTCATACTGAGATCGACAAATAACTGCGGGCTATCGGCATGGACATCGTTGAATCCGCGCTTATCACCGACATGGTAGACCCAGGTGCCGCGAGACTCGCCGGTGGCAGTGGTGAATAGTCGCAACAACACCCAACCATCGACCCAGTAGCGCTGCGAGGCTGCATCTATCGCAGCTTCCTGCAAACCCCAAGCTTCGTTCACCGATAGCGATAGCTGGTCTTCAAAATCCAACTCCGGCTCGCGATAAGGCATACCGCGATTTTCCATCAGCTGTCGCAAATGCTCACTCAATTGCGGCTGCGTGTGCCGACCCACAAACTGGCGACCACTGATTCCATCGTCCTGCACCACCCAAATCAGTAGCTCCGGCCGCTGAGAAGGCAGCACAGGCAAATTAACCGATCGCACCAACTGGTCGACTGCTGAGGCTGAAAAACCGACCTGCAAGCCTAAATTGGACGCCGCGTTTGGCCCACCCGAGAGAGTCTGATACCCTATTCCAGCAATATATTTTTCCGCGTCGACAAGAAACTGCTGCATGCCCGGCTGCATCATAATAGTGCTGTTGCCCGTCAGCTTCACAAGCACTTGCGCAAATGTCTCACGCACACCTTCGCGACGAGATTGCTCGGATTGATCAGCGACCAAAACCAAGCCGGTATAAAGACCAGAGACCTCTTTCGCCGCAATCGACGTGCAAAAAAGGGTAAAAACCAAAATTAATGTCCGTTTCAACGGTTTTTCTCCAAAAAATTTGCAACATTATATCAGCGCTTGATGAAAAGTAGGCTCACTCTCTCTAAAATAGCCGGTCACCAACGGAAGCCAATTACCATGACAGAAAAAACACAATCACTCAGCTACAAAGACGCAGGTGTCGACATTGATGCCGGTAATGCCCTAGTCGAAAAAATCAAGGGTGCAGCAAAGCGCACACGACGTCCAGAAGTACTGGCGGGATTAGGCGGATTTGGCGCGCTGTTCGAACTGCCCAGCGGCTATAAACAGCCTGTGTTAGTCTCTGGCACTGACGGTGTAGGCACAAAGTTGCGACTGGCGCTGGATCACGGAAAGCACGACACCGTTGGCATCGACCTTGTTGCCATGTGTGTTAACGATCTGATTGTGTGTGGCGCCGAGCCACTGTTTTTTCTCGATTACTACGCCACCGGCAAACTCGACATAGAAACCGCCGCTGCTGTAATCAACGGCATCGCAGACGGCTGCGGCATTTCTGGCTGCTCGCTAATTGGTGGCGAGACTGCTGAAATGCCCGGCATGTATGAAGGCGAAGACTACGATCTGGCTGGCTTCTGCGTTGGTATTGTCGAAAAATCTGAATTGATCGATGGCAGCAAAGTTGCCGTGGGCGACACATTGATCGGCCTAGCCTCAAGCGGTCCCCACTCAAACGGCTACTCGCTGATTCGCAAAGTATTGGAAGTAACCGGCACCGACCCGGCCGTCGACACAATCGATGGCCAACCCATTATCGACCTGCTGATGAAACCGACAAGAATTTACGTTAAACCGCTACTCGAGTTAATCAAAAAATCACAGGTCAATGCACTAGCCCATATTACCGGCGGCGGGTTGTTAGAAAACATTCCCCGCGTTCTGCCTGCCGACACGAAAGCCGTGATTGACACCAAGGCATGGCAGCGACCCGCGATTTTCAACTGGCTGCAAAAAGGCGGCAATATCGACGAACACGAAATGCACCGCACACTCAACTGTGGCGTGGGCATGGTGATCTGCGTACCTGCAAACCGCGCAACCGAAGCCCTGAGTATGCTCGCAGCCAGCGGCGAAACAGCGTTTATCTTGGGCAATATCTCCGCGTTAGCGCCCGGCGAAGAACAGGTACAGCTGATTGGATTAACCGAATGAGTGATCGCTCGACGCGCAGGCGACGACTTGTCATTCTAATCTCCGGGGGCGGCTCTAATCTGCAGTCTTTTATGGATGCCTGCGCCGAGGGAAGCCTCAATGCAGAAATCGCCGCCGTTATCAGCAATAAGGTCAGCGCAAAAGGTCTTGAGCGCGCTGCCAACGCTGGAATTCCCAATATCGTTCTCGACCACACCGAATTCCCGTCACGAGGCGAGTTTGACGCAGCGCTCGGCGACATTATCGATAGTTTCTCGCCAGACTTAGTGATTCTGGCTGGCTTTATGCGAATTCTGACGCCTCCATTCGTCAATCGCTTTCTTGGCCGCCTGATGAATATTCACCCCTCACTTTTGCCAAAGTATCCAGGCTTGCACACCCACCAGCGCGCGATTGATGCTGGCGACAAAAAAGCCGGAGCCACTGTGCACTTTGTCACCGCGGAGCTAGACGGTGGCCCCGCCATCGTCCAAGCAGAAGTACCAATATTCAAAAAGGATACCGCCGAAATATTGGCAGCACGAGTACTCGAGTATGAGCATCACATCTACCCACTGGCGGCCCAATGGTTTTGTGAGGGCCGTCTCGAGCTGGACGATGGCGATGTACTGCTTGATAACGAGTTACTGCCGGAAGGTGGCGTATGCGTAGAAATTCGACAAAAAAGATAGCGCCGAACCAATGAGTATTTTGCTACTCTAACGTCACCAGCGACGACAAATAGTGGGGCTCTAATAGTAATGCTACGTTTGACACCAAAAACAATGGCTTCTAACCCTCTGTACGGCCGCGGCATTGCCTCACAGGTAGCGGCCAGGCTGCTAGCATTGCTCCTCATGGCCAGTGGCTCGGCAATTTCCGCTGAAAACCCAACGGCAAAAACAGACGCTGCCAGCAAAACAAGCAGCCTCGCCCCCTACCGCGCCAATTACTCGGCAAAATTTAGCGGCATGACCATTGAGGCCGAACAGCGCCTCGAAGAAATTGAGCCCGGCATCTACCGCGAAAGCCTCGTGGCAAAAAACTTTCTTGGTAAAATTGACGAACAAAGCACCTTTGAACTGACTGCCGACGAGCGGCTTTGCCCTACCGAATACCATTACATTCGCTCAGTATTAGGCCGCGATCGCACCGAAAAGCAGACCTTTGACTGGCCCAATCTCAGCGTTCGCTATCAGAAAAATGACCGCACCAGCGACCATGACCTGAGCGCAGGCCAACTCGATCTGATCACTCAGCGCTTGCAGCTTCGCCGCGACATCAAAGCAGGCCAGACTGCACTCTCCTACTCTGTGATGTCGCGAGGAAAAACCAAACAATACGACTACCGCGTGGTCGCCGAAGAAGTCCTTGAGACAGCCATTGGCCCGCTCAATGTTGTCAAAGTCGAAAAAATTACCGAGGGTGATGACGATCGTCAAATCACCGTCTGGCTGGCCACCGACTGGGACTACCTCATTGTCAAATTACAGCAATCGCAAGACGGCGACAGTCACCAACTGGAATTGCGGAGTGCCGAAGTAAACAGTATTCCGGTAACACCACTAACAACAAAAACCTCACCTCTAACGGATGATCAAAAGTTATGAACACCCCGCGTAAAAAGCCTGGCTCAAATAGGACCGTTTTTATTATTGGCACGCTTATCGCCGTCTCGATTATCGCCGGCATTCTCTATAAAACTCAATCGACAGAGGGGCCAGACCCAGAGCTGACCACGTTTTCCGAACCGGAAGAAGTGGCGGTTGTGCAAGCACCTGTTGTCCCAGAGGCGGAAATTCCGCAAGAACCAGCACCCACAGCAGCGCAAAGCTCGGTCTCAAAACCACCCGCACTGCCTGGCCTCAATGACAGTGACAGCTTTATACGTGAGCGTCTTGCCCTGTTAAATAGCAAGGCAGACTTTGGCAAATGGATTCAAACTGACGATCTTATCCGACGCACCGCCAGTTACTTTGACGGCCTGTCAAACGGCGTTCTGTTGAATAAAGTCTTCCCTCTAACGCCACCCGAGGGAAAATTTGCAACTCACGCCGACGACAATGGGATCTGGCTCAATGCCGGTAACTACGAGCGTTACGACCGCACGATCGGCGCCGTATCAGCCATGGATATGACAGCGGTTGCAAAAATGTTTCATTTCTCGCGACCACTCTTAGAAGCTGCCTTTGCCGAAATGGGCTACAACTCAAGACAAATGGACGGCATTATTTTACAGTCTCTCGACGTAATCTTAGCAACGCCGATTATTGTTGAACCGATTGAACTGACCAGAGAATCTGTTGTGTATAAATTCGCAGACCCAGCCCTCGAGTCACTCTTGCCCCTGCAAAAACAGCTACTCCGGGCCGGCCCAGAGAACACCAAGCGCCTGCAACAACAAGCGAGTGCACTGCGCGAAGCACTGCTGAATCCCTGAGACCCCTAAATCTCTGACACGCTCAAATCTCTGAAAATCGTACAGACATAAAAAAACCTAGACTCAACATCTAGGTTTTTTTATATTCAGAACGCTTGCGATACTCGCGAGACACCATCAAGTTTTCGGCAGAGTCACGCCAGTCTGGCCCTGATACTTGCCGCCACGATCAGCATAGGATGTGGCACAGACTTCGTCCGATTCAAAAAATAACATCTGCGCCACGCCTTCATTGGCATAAATTTTTGCCGGCAGATTAGTCGTATTCGAGAATTCGAGGGTCACGTGCCCTTCCCACTCAGGCTCAAGTGGCGTCACGTTAACGATAATACCGCAGCGCGCGTAGGTAGACTTGCCCAAACAAATGGTCAGCACTGACCGCGGAATGCGGAAATACTCAACCGTGCGTGCTAGCGCAAAGGAATTCGGTGGAATAATGCAGTAATCGCCCACCATATCGACGAAAGAATCATTATCGAAGTTTTTCGGATCCACGGTTTTTGAGTGCACGTTGGTAAATACTTTAAACTCATTGGCACAGCGCACATCGTAGCCATAACTCGAGGTCCCGTAGGAAATAACTCGATTCTCCCCTGAGAAACGCACCTGCTCAGCCTCAAATGGCTCAATCATTTTGTGTTGCTCAGCCATGCGGCGGATCCAGTTATCAGACTTAATGCTCATTGATTCTTCTCTTAATGGGTACCAACAGGGATACCAAAGGCTTTGATTTTGATGAGCTTACAGCCTGCCGCTGCCGCCCAATGAAACGCGCAGCCGGTATGATACCGATTTACGCGAGCTGGGCAAGGGGCAGTCGCTTGACGTCGACCTGCGCCCGATGTAGCGCCATCGTTAAATAGCGCCATCGTTAGATAGCGCCATCGTGATATAGCGCCCCCATGATAAAGCGCCGTGGGGTTAGACTAGCAGCTATGTTTCCAGCAACGTCACTCGCCACGCTCTTTGCTTAAATGGCAGAAATATAAACGCTCACTCAAACAAACTATTCAAACACTATTTCAGGCCCGCTATCAGCATCTTGATCGGCCAGCTGAGTCACGACTTTTTGCGCGATTTCTCGGTAGCGCTTGGCGATCTCGCCGTCAGGTTCGGCCACCACTGAGGGTGTTCCACTATCGCCACGCTCACGGATACGTCTGTCCAGTGGCAAGCTGCCGAGCAATTGCGTTTGATATTCTGCAGCCACTTTTTCACCGCCGCCGGCACCGAAAATAGAGTCTTCATGACCGCAGTTAGAGCAGATATGCACGGCCATATTTTCGACAATACCCAGCACTGGAATTTTCACTTTGGCAAACATTTCTATACCTTTTTTGGCATCCAGTAACGCGATATCTTGAGGCGTGGTGACAATCACAGCGCCAGCAACCGATGCTTTTTGTGCCAGAGTGAGCTGTATATCGCCAGTGCCTGGCGGCATATCGACGACAAGAAAATCCAGCGCACTCCAATGGGTTTGTTCGAGCAATTGTTGCAGTGCACCCCCAGCCATTGGGCCGCGCCATGCCATCGGCGTGCTTGCGGGTACCAAATAGGCCATGGACATAGTTTCCAGTCCGTGGGCCATAACTGGGGTGAAGGATTTGCCATCCGGCGAGTCGGGCTTCTGCGCGTCGGGAACGCCGAGCATCATAGCGATACTGGGACCGTAGATATCCGCATCCAACAGACCAACTTTGTGACCTTCAGCTTGCAGGGCCAAGGCGAGGTTCACCGCCGTGGTCGATTTGCCTACGCCACCTTTGCCGGAAGCGACAGCGATAATCGTTTTTACTTTATCTAACACAAAAATACTCCGTTAATGTCTGTTTTGGCCTGTATTCAGCGATACAGGTCGATAGCACATGAAAAGTTCGCGCAAAATCGCTATAGTTGCGCGCACTAAAACCGTCTCAACAAGAAGCTTTAACATGTCATCAAAACGTCAAATTCTGGTTACCAACGCTCTTCCCTACGCCAATGCTGCGCTGCATCTTGGTCATGTATTGGAATATACGCAAACCGACGTATGGGTGCGTTTCCAGAGAATGCGCGGGCACGAATGTTACTACCTTTCTGCGGACGATGCTCACGGAACTGCGATTATGCTGAAGGCCGATGAGAAGGGTATTACGCCTGAAGAGCATATTGCGGCGATGCGTGCGATCCACGAGGCTGACTTCCGCGACTTTTATATCAGCGTCGACAATTACCACTCGACCCATTCCGATGAAAACCGCGAGCTCTCGGAGCTGATTTACAACCGCTTAAATACCAACGGCCATATTGCCAAGCGGGAAATTACACAAGCCTTTGATCCTGAAAAAAATCTGTTTCTTGCCGACCGTTACATCAAAGGCACCTGCCCAAAGTGCAAAACCGACGATCAATACGGCGACAACTGCGAAGCCTGTGGGGCAACCTATTCGCCAACCGATCTGATTAACCCCGTGTCAGTCATTTCCGGCGCAACGCCAATTGAAAAAGCCTCTACCCACTACTTTTTCAAACTGCCTGAATTCACCCAATTTCTGAAAGAGTGGACCCGCAGCGGCGCAGTGCAAGACGAAGTGGCCAACAAGTTGGGCGAATGGCTCGACAGTGGCCTGCAAGAGTGGGATATCAGCCGTGACGCCCCCTACTTTGGTTTTGAAATTCCCAACGCGCCGGGCAAGTACTTTTATGTTTGGCTCGACGCGCCAATAGGCTACATGGCAAGCTTTAAAAATTTCTGCGATCGAGAAAATATCGATTTCGATCATTTCTGGAAAAAAGACAGCCCAACTGAGCTCTACCATTTTATCGGCAAGGATATTGTCAATTTCCATGCGCTGTTTTGGCCCGCCATGCTCACCAGCGCCGAATTCCGCACACCGACCAAAATCTGTGTTCACGGATTCGTAACCGTCAACGGCAAGAAAATGTCCAAATCGCGCGGCACCTTTATCAATGCGCGCTGCTACTTAGACCACCTAAATCCCGAATATCTGCGCTACTACTACGCGTCGAAACTGTCCGGCTCCGTTGAAGATATCGACCTCAATCTGGAAGATTTTCAGCAGAAAGTGAACAGCGATCTCGTTGGCAAGGTGGTCAATATTGCCAGTCGCTGTGCGAAATTTATTGCCAACGGCAACGACGGCGTACTCTCCAGCACCATTGAAAATCCAGAGCTGTGGGCTCAGGTTAGTGGCGCAGCCGACAAGATTGCCGAGCACTACGAGAACCGTGACTACAGCAAAGCGATTCGCGAAATTATGGCCCAAGCCGATGCCGCGAACGAATATATTGCGTCCAAGGAACCGTGGAAACTCAACAAAGACGAGAGCAAGAAACAGGAAGTTCAGGATATCTGTTCACTGGGCATCAATCTATTCCGCGTGATCCTCACCTACCTCAAACCGGTGCTGCCCGCCATGACTGAGGCCGGAGAGGCCTTTCTCAATGACAGCCTGAACTGGAACTCGGTGCAGCAACCGCTGACCAACCACAAAATCAATCCTTTTGTGCCGCTGATGCAGCGCATTGAAAAAGAGAAAGTCGACGCCATGATAGAAGCAAGTAAAGAGGAAGCCGCCAGCGCCACACTGCGCACAGGGCCACTAGTGGATGATCCTATTGCCGCCGAGATTAGCTTTGATGACTTTATTAAAGTCGATTTACGCGTTGCGCTTATTGTCAAAGCCAACCATGTAGAAGGCGCAGAAAAGTTGCTGCAGCTGACACTGGATATCGGTGGCGAAACGCGCAATGTGTTCTCTGGCATTAAATCGTCTTACAAACCAGAAGATCTTGAAGGCCGTCTGACTGTCTTGGTCGCCAATTTAGCGCCGCGAAAAATGCGCTTTGGTATGTCCGAGGGAATGGTTTTGGCTGCCGCGGACAGCAACGGCATTTATCTACTCGAGCCCGATAGCGGCGCACAGCCGGGCCAGCGCATCAGCTGAGTTGGTCGTTTTTGTTGCCCCCGCCGTAATAAATGGCGCAACTCGCTGGCCTGCGCTGGGGCAGCGGATGCTCTGTTAAAACAGTTACACTATTAGTTAGAGCCAAAAGTACTAACAACACGCACCTTATTATGTTGAATAGCATTAGACGATTCCACGATAATAGGGCCCTTAAACCCTTTCACGTGTGCACAACATGCAAGAATTTGCCGTTATTCTGGTCAGCTCTATCTTGATCAATAACTACGTACTGGTTCAGTTTCTCGGACTGTGCCCCTTCATGGGCGTCTCGAACAAACTGGAATCGGCCATTGGTATGGCCGCGGCAACGACGTTTGTCCTCACCTTGACCGCCATGGCCAGCTACATTGTGAATGCTCTGGTACTTGAGCCGTTGGGTCTGATCTACCTGCGCACCATTGCCTTTATTCTAGTGATCGCCGCGGTCGTGCAATTCACAAAAATGTTTATTGAAAAGACCAGCCCACTACTCTATCGCGTGTTAGGCGTCTTTTTACCGCTGATCACCACCAACTGTGCGGTACTCGGCGTAGCGCTGCAAAACACCTCGAAAGACCTTAACTTTGTGCAGTCATCCCTCTACGGATTCGGCGCCGGAGCCGGTTTTTCCCTAGTGCTTATTTTATTTTCCGCGATGCGCGAGCGTCTCGCCTCTGCTGATATTCCAGAGTCATTTAAGGGTGCCGCGATCGCCATGGTTACCGCTGGCCTAATGTCACTGGCCTTCATGGGATTTAGCGGACTCGTCTAGATGATTGAACTTATCGCGCAAAACCCCATTCTTGCTGCACTGATTGCCCTTGTTGGACTGGCGATCATTTTTGGCGCACTCCTTGGCTTTGCCGCTGAAAAATTTAAAGTAGAAGGCAACCCTATTGTCGAGCAAATCGATGAACTGTTGCCGCAAACACAGTGCGGGCAATGTGGATTTCCCGGCTGCCGTCCCTATGCCGAATCCATCGCCAATGGCGATGCTATTAACAAATGCCCTCCCGGCGGACAAGCGACAATCAACGCGATTGCCAGCCTGCTCGATGTACCCGCGCCAGAATTAGACGAAGAGCACGGCCAAGAGAGCCCAGTAAGAACTGTCGCCTATATTCGCGAAGATGAGTGCATCGGCTGCACAAAGTGCATTCAGGCCTGCCCTGTTGACGCTATTCTCGGCGCAGCAAAACTTATGCACACCGTCATTGCAGACGAATGCACCGGTTGCGATCTCTGTGTTGAGCCCTGTCCAGTAGACTGTATTGATATGCTGCCAGTGGCTGAAACCCTGACCGACTGGAGCTGGTCAATCCCGAAGAAACCCGGCCAGTTAATTGCTACCGACACCCGCGGTGAGCTCAGCCATGCTCACACACAAGGGGGTGGCGCATGAGTCAAACGTGGGTCACACCGGGTGGCGTACATCCGCCGGAAAATAAGCACCAGTCCCTAACACAGAGCATAGGCGTGCTGCCGCTGCCGGAAAAGTTGGTCGTTCCCCTCAACCAGCATATCGGTGCGCCAGCCATTCCCTGCGTCGAAGTGGGTCAAAAGGTATTAAAAGGCGAGGTGATCGCCAAGGCCGCCGGCACTGTCAGTATTCCAATGCATGCGCCGTCGTCTGGTGTTGTCAGTGCCATTGAACACCGCCCCATTGCCCATGCATCCGGCATGCTTGCGCCTTGCATTGAAATTACTACAGACGGCGAAGACCGCTGGATCGCCCATGAAGGCGTCGACGATTACGAACATCTCGCGCCGCGAAAATTGCTCGAAATAATTGCCAATGCCGGTATTTCAGGTATGGGTGGCGCGGGTTTCCCCTCCGCAGTGAAGCTCAATCCCGGGCGTCAACGGCCAATTCTTACCTTGATTGTCAATGCCACAGAGTGCGAGCCCTATATCACCGCCGACGATTCTGCTATTCGTGAGCGCGCCGCTGAAATTGTTGAAGGCATAAAAATTCTCAGTGCCATTCTCGATCACCCCGATAATATTTTTATCGGCATTGAAGACAATAAACCGGAAGCCATCGAAGCCCTTGCCCCCCACGTTGAGGGCACCGGTATTTCGGTTGTGTCATTTCCGACCAAATACCCATCGGGTGGCGAAAAGCAGCTAATCTATATCCTCACCGGCAAGGAAATTCCGTCCGGCAAGCTGCCTGCTGATCTCGGCATGGTCTGTATTAATATCGGAACAACCTACGCCATCAAACGGGCTGTGGTGAATGGTGAGCCGCTGATCTCCCGTGTGACAACGGTCACCGGTGATGCTGTCGGCGTTCAGCGCAACTATGAAACGTTAATCGGCACACCGGTCAGCCACCTGCTGGCCCACTCGGCATTCGATGAAAAAGCCTGCAGCCGAGTCATTATGGGTGGCCCAATGATGGGCTTCACCCTGCCGTCTGCAGACGTGCCGATCGTTAAAACCACCAACTGCATTCTGGCCCCCAGCTATGCCGAGATCCCCGATGACGAGCCGGCGCAGCCCTGTATCCGCTGTGGCATGTGTGCAGAAGCCTGTCCCGTCTCCCTGCTGCCGCAACAGCTGTTCTGGTACTCCCAAGCACAAGACCACGAGCGCCTCGAAGCGCACAACCTCTTTGACTGCATCGAATGTGGTGCCTGCTCCTATGTGTGCCCAAGCAATATTCCACTGGTGCAATACTATCGCGCCAGCAAAAGTGAAATACGCAAGGCCCGCGCCGAGAAGGTAAAGTCAGATCACGCCCGCGAGCGCTTTGAATTCCACAAACTGCGCATGGAACAGGCCGAGCGGGAAAAAGAAGAAAAGCGCACAGCGCGCCGTGAGGCCGCTTTGCAGGCCAGTGCAGCGCCAAGCAACCCTTCAAGCTCTGTGCCAAGCTCATCGGCAGCCGACATTATTGCCGCAGCACAGGCGCGAGCCGCTGCCAAGCAAGCAACGCCGGAGCAACAGCAAGCGCAGCTCGAACGCACCATCGCCGCGGCTGAACAGCGCTTAATCGTCGCCGAGCAAAAACTCGCTGAAGCGATCGAAAAAGGCAGCGCCAATCAGTCCGTGCTGAGTGCAGCCGTAGAAAATACTCGCCAAAAATTAGAGCAAGCCAAGGCAAAGCTCGCGGAGCTGACAGCATAATGGCATTCAAACAGGTCACCTCACCCCACGCCCACAGTGCACAAAAAACCAGCAATGTGATGCAACTCGTTTTATTGGCCACCGTTCCAGGATTGGTCGCCTTAACGTGGCAGTTCGGCTGGGGCAGTATCATTAACGTGCTCCTCGCGTCCATTACCGCTGTCGTCTGCGAAGCGGCAATTGTGCATTTGCGCGGGCGCTCGGTGGCGTTTTATGTGTCGGACTACAGTGCCTTAGTGACCGCCGTTCTACTCGGCATTGCCCTGCCGCCACTAGCGCCTTGGTGGGTGATTGTGGTCGGCACGGTGTTTTCCATTGTGATTGCCAAACAGCTCTACGGTGGCCTCGGTTACAACCCGTTCAACCCCGCCATGGTGGGCTATGTGGTTGTGCTGATTTCGTTTCCCATCCAGATGACAACCTGGGTCACGCCGCTGGCGCTTCTGCCCGAGGGCGTGAGCCATCCCGGATTAATAGAATCGCTGCACATTGTGTTTAGCGGCTACACCCCCGCAGATGGCGTAACCGGCGCCACTCCCCTCGACAGTTTTAAACACAGCAGCGGCCTGTTAGTCGACCAAATTTACCAGCGCGACCCGCTGTTTGCTCAGGGAATATGGGCTGGCGCAGGCTGGGAATGGGTCAACCTCGGCTTTTTACTCGGCGGCCTGCTATTGATCGCTAAGCGTATTTTTACCTGGCACGGCCCAGTCGGAATGCTCGGCGCCCTCGCGCTCATGTCCGCGCTTTTTTGGGATTCAGGCAGCTCCACAAGCCCTGGCTCACCCGTTATGCATCTCTTGAGCGGGGCGACAATGCTCGGAGCATTCTTTATTTTGACCGACCCAGTCTCCTCCGCCGTGAGTAATCGAGGACGATTGATTTATGGCATATTGATTGGTCTGTTAGTGTTTATTATTCGCGCATGGGGCAACTACCCAGACGCCGTTGCCTTCGCAGTCTTGCTGGCCAATTTTGCCGCACCGTTTATCGACAACTACACCCTGCCGCGCACCTACGGCCACACTGATCGACGTCGCGCCACCGAGAAGGAGGAAGGCTAATGATTTTAAAATCAATGCGATTCAATAGCATCGCCCTCGCTATCTTCGCCCTGGTAACGGCACTGGTCTTGGCGGGTACCAACGAACTGACCCGTGAGCGTATTGCCGACGCAGAACGCCAGGCGGCGCAGCGCGCACTGCTGGAAATTATTCCTCTGGAGCGCCACAACAACGATCTTTTAATGGATGTGCAGCCAGTTCCAGAACAGTATTGGGCGCTACTGGGATTAAAGAAAGGCGGCAATATCCATATTGCTCGAGACAACGGCCAACCCGTCGCAGCGATTATTCCCACCGTCACGGGCGATGGCTACAGCGGTGACATTTCAATGATTATCGGGATTAATTTCGACGGTACAATTGCAGGTGTGCGCGTGGTCGATCACCATGAAACACCGGGACTTGGCGACAAAGTTGATCTGAAAAAAAGCGATTGGATCCTCAGCTTTAATGGTAAGTCTTTGACCAATCCCACTGCGGATCGATGGAAAGTGCGTAAAGAAGGCGGTGATTTCGATCAGTTTACAGGAGCCACTATCACTCCTCGCGCCGTGATCTCCCAGCTCGTAAATGCGCTAGAATACTTTAATCGCGACAGTGAACGTTTATTGCAAGTGAGCGCAGAACACTTGGCACAGGAACAACAAAAGGCAAGCCAATGAGCGACGTCAGTATTTCCCAAGTCACTAAAAATGGACTTTGGACAAACAACCCCGCCCTAGTTCAACTGCTCGGACTCTGCCCACTACTGGCTGTCACCGGCACTGTGGTCAATGCCCTCGGGCTAGGCATTGCTACGATGATGGTGCTGATCGGCTCCAACAGCATCGTTTCACTGATTCGTCATCATGTCAGCGACGCCGTGCGACTGCCCGCCTTTGTCATCATTATCGCCGCATTTGTTACCTGCGCCGAACTGTTAATGAAAGCCTACACCTACGATCTCTTCCAAATTCTCGGCATCTTTATTCCACTTATCGTTACCAACTGTGCCATCCTTGGACGAGCGGAAGCCTTTGCCAGCAGGCAACCACTGGGTTACGCCGCGCTGGATGGCTTTATGATGGGGCTGGGCTTCTTGTTAGTCCTAGTGTTATTGGGCGCAATTCGCGAACTGTTCGGCCAAGGCACCCTGTTCGATAGCATGCATTTACTGTTTGGCCCTGTCGCAAAAGACTGGACACTGCGACCATTCGGCGAAAACTACAGTTTCTTGGTCGCCGTGTTGCCGCCGGGGGCATTTATTGTCACCGGACTGTTAATCGCCGGAAAAAACAGCATCGACGCAGCGTTCAAGCGCCGTGCCGACAGACACAAGCATCGTCCCGTGAAGGGCGCAAAACGGATTAGAACGACAGGCAATATTGCCTGACAGTTAGACCACAAAGGACGTTGGTAGCAATGAATAAAACAGGCGCATGGTTGGTGCGATATGCGTTAGAGCAGCTCGGCATCAACCACACCTTTGGCATTCCGGGTGTACAGAATGCTGAAATTTACGATCAACTCAGCCAATCCGACAGCATTACGCCGCACCTCGTCAATCATGAGATGAGCGCGGCTTTTATGGCGGATGCTGTCAGTCGCACCCACGCCGGTAGCATAGGCGCCATGGTGATTGTCTCTGGCTCCAGCGTTACCCACAGCGCCAGCGGCATTGGCGAAGCACTGCTGGCTGGGGTGCCCATGTTAATTATTGCCGGAAGTGGTCACCGCGATCAGGTACCGCAAATTGACCAAGAACAGATCGTCAAAGCGCTGACCAAAGCCTACTTTAAAATTGACGCGCACAAACAGATTGTCGAGACACTCTTCCACGCCTACAGCATAGCGACCGGTGACAGCCCAGGACCGGTGTTTGTTGAAATACCACTGCATATTCAGCTGCTCAGCGCAGATGTTGACGACCCCCTGCCCAGCCATCCAGCGGCCCCCAAAAACCCTGAACTCATCGTCAGCGACGCCGACATCACCGCCGCCGCAACGCAGTTATTGCAGGCAAAAAATCCAGGCATACTCGTCGGTTGGGGTGCAGTTGACGCCCATGCAGAGCTGATTGCCGTCGCTGAACATATCGCCGCGCCTGTTTGCACCACCCTCTCGGGCATCAGCAGTTTCCCAGCGTCACACCCCCTGCATGCAGGCATGTTGTTTGGCCCAGCCGCCGTTCCAAGCGCCGAGAACGCCTTCAATGACTGCGACTGTCTCATCGCCATTGGCACCGACTTCAGCAATATTGATACCGCCAGCGGCAGCGCCGAGCCACCGGAGATGCTGATTCATATTGACCGCAACGAGCAGACATTTAACCAGCGATACGACGCTAAAATCACCCTCTGCGGCAGCCCCAAAGAGGTGCTTACAGCACTGCTCTACAAACTGCAAGAGCAGATGCATTCACCGCGCGACGCTGGCGAAATAGTGGCCGCGATCAAGCGCGACAAACTGGCACTGAAAAATGACTGGTACAACCACAACAGCAAGGGCCGAGTGAATCCTGCGGTATTCTTTGATCATCTCCGCGACTGCCTAAAAGACGACGCCATTATTGTTACCGACGATGGCAACCATACCTTTTTGGCCGCCGAGCTTATGCCAATCAATCATCCGCGCGGCTTTATTTCACCCTCAAAATTTAATGCGATGGGCTACTGTATACCGGCCGTAAACGCCGCTAAATTGGTTAATCCCGAGAAACAGGTGGTGGGTATTGTCGGCGACGGCGCCATGTTGATGACGGGCATGGAGGCACTGACGGGTGTGCGCAACAACCTTGGCACCATATACTGTATTTTTAACGATGGGCAGCTCTCGCGCATCACCCAAAGCCAACAGGTCAACGACCGTCAGCGCAAGTACACGAAAGTTGGCAATGTCAATTGGGGTGCTTTTGCGGACGCCATCGACTGCGGCTACATTCCCATCACCAACAATAACGATGTCGCGACAGGCCTGCGCCACGCGCTCGAAACTGCCGCGCAGGGGCAACCCGTATTTGTCGATATCGCTATCGATTATTCGCGGCGCAGCAATTACGCCCTGGGTGTGGTGAAGGCAAATTTGGCCAAGTTTTCAGGACGGGACAAACTGCGCATCGTCAGCCGGGCCATCGTGCGCAAGTTTATCGGCTGACGACACTCAGTAATTATCGAGATCTTTGTCGAACAACATATCGATATTGCGAAACGCTTTAAACTCTAAATGATTGCCGCTGGGGTCGCTCACAAACAGCGTGGCCTGCTCGCCTTTGCGGCCTTCAAAGCGAATATAGGGGGCAATCACAAAACGCATCTCCAGCGCTTCAAGCCGCGACACCAACTGCTCGTACTTGTCCCAGTCCAAAATAACGCCAAAGTGTGATGCCGGCACTGCATGGCCGTCCACTGCATTGGTCGCCGCAGACGGATGGTCTTCTGGCGCGACCAGATGGGCCACCAACTGATGTCCAAAAAAATCAAAATCGATCCAGCGATCAGACTCCCGACCTGTGCCACACCCTAACGTACCGCCGTAAAAAGCGCGGGCTGCCTCAAGATCAGTCACCGGAAACGCAAGGTGAAAACGTGGATAGTCTGCCGAGAGAGTGGTCATTTTTTTTATCTACCTAAAGGTTGCGGAAGCTCGAGCTGTCAGCTCAGTTATAAAAATTTATAGAGAAAGTCTGTTTTGTTGAAGCCTTCACCACGGCAGCGCATCCAGATCAACATTGCCGCCACTCAGAATAATGGCCACGCGCTTGCCATAAAAAAGCTCAGGATTTTCCATTATAGCGGCGAGACATACCGCGGAAGACGGTTCAACAATAATTTTTAAACGCATCCAAATCAGGCGCATCGCCTTCACAATGCTCTCTTCAGAGGCGAGTAATATATCGTCAACCTGCTGGTACATAATGTCAAAGTTGCGCACCCCAACCGTTGACCGCAAACCGTCAGCGATAGTCTTTGGCGTTTGCTCCGCGACCCGAACGCCGCTTTTAAAACCCTGCCACGCATCACTGGCGCCAGCGGGTTCTGCTCCAATCACCTGAATGGTCTTGCCTGTCTTGTCCGCCCAAGCTTTTGTAGCGATAGCCGTGCCAGACAGTAGTCCGCCGCCGCCCACCGGCGCCATAATAATGTCCGGCAGTGCATCGGTCTGACATTGGCGCAACAGTTCCAGCGCAGCCGTGCCTTGGCCTGCAATAATTTGATCGTTGTCATAGGGATGAACCAGCAGGCAACCGCGAGCCTCCATCTGCTCGGCAACGGTCCCTTCGCGGGCTTCCATCGTTGGAAGGCACTCAATAACAGTTGCCCCATAGCCTGCTACGGCAGCTTTTTTTACGATGGGCGCATTGCTCGGCATCACCACCGTACACTCAGTACCGCGCAGTGCAGCAGCCCATGCCAGAGCTGCACCGTGATTTCCAGAGGAGTGAGTGATTACTCCCCTTTTAAGATCTGCGGCATCCATGGAGTAAAGCGCATTGCAACCACCGCGGGCCTTAAAGGCGCCCACTTTCTGCAAATTTTCAGCTTTAAAGGAAAGTTCGCAGCCAAACAATTTGTTGACCTGCTCGCTACTCATAACGGGCGTTTCGTGAATGTGCGGTTTAATCCGCTGGTGAGCTTGTTCGATATCGCGAAACGTTACGGGCATGGAATACTCTGTTTTAGTCTGTTTTAAGTGTCGAGACATCCCAGTCTTGAGGGTAAAGCTAACTCCGGCGCCAAGCTTAAACCAGTTGCGACGTTTTAACTATTCGCCTGTCAAAAAACGATTCAACCGAGCCCGTAAATGTCAGTGTTAAACTTTTTCCGATTAGCCTCACTTGCCCTATACTGGTGCTGGTATTTTTAGTGGCTAAAGTGCGGCGGCTAGAGTGCGTACGCGCAGGAAACCTTTTTATCCATAAGGAATTCTCATGATCAAAGTCTGTCTCTACAGCGCTTCAACGTTTATTCAAGGCGGCGCCGAAGTGATCGCCCTGCCACGGGAAAAAGGCGCAGTGTTGTGGATTGATATCCACAATGAGTCCAATGAGTCCGAGCAGCTAATCTTTGACCAGTTTGGCTGCCACCCGCTGACCATTCAGGACGCCAGACGGCGACGTCACCCGCCAAAAACCGAGCACTTCACCGACCAATCCTTTGTCTTGTTGCGCGAGTTGACCTCTGTCACCGGTAGCCTCGGGTTTCAAACACTGCAAATGTCCTGCTTTATTGGTGATGATTTTTTAATCACGCGGCACGACAAACCCTCAAAAGCCATCGATAGCTGGTGGGACAACGCCGAACTAGAAAAGACCGTCAAGCGCGGCCCCATGGTGTTGTTTGCCTCGATCACCAACAATATGGGCCTCGACTACCTCGATTTACTGTTGAATTTTGAACCGGCCCTGACCACTTACGAAGACACACTGCTAACGTCACCAAGCGACAAATTACTGCGCGACCTAATCACCTGTAAAACATGGCTGCGCAAGCTTAAAAGACTGCATAGCTATCATGATCGCGTCTATTCGCAACTGTTGGCGCACCTAAAACAAGAGCACGAATCAGATACCGACGCGATCCATTCCGTGACCGACGTCTATGAAAAATTTGAGCGGCTCAACAGCCTATCAACACTCTATTACGATTTAGCTGGCGACCTTATCGACGGCCACATTTCTTTGACATCCCACAAACTCAACGAAACCATGCGTGTGCTCACCGTTGTGACCGCCATTTTCGTGCCGTTGGGCTTTCTCGCGGGCCTGTACGGCATGAATTTCGACAATATGCCGGAATTACATCACCACAACGGTTACTATATTTTGGTCGGCGTAATGTGCGCCATTGCTCTTGGCTTAGTAGCACTGTTTAAGAGGAACAAATGGCTATGATGGAAAATCTGCAAAATTGGCTGGCAATGCCGCTGTTTAGTGTTGGTAGCTACAGCCTCGAAACCATTGAAATTATTTCAGCCATGGCTTATTTCATCGGGGCCATGATCGTCTATCGTCTTATAGTGCGCGCATCTACTGCTGCCTCCAAACGCAGTCGAGCGAATGAAAAAGACCTTTATATCGTGCACCGCGTACTCAAATACGTCATCTACGGCATTGGTATATTGTTGGCGCTGTCCTCGCTGGGGGTTAGTTTTGACCGCTTGCTGATTGTTGCCGGCGCGCTGGGTGTGGGTATCGGCTTCGGCTTGCAATCTATCGTCAATAACTTTGTCTGCGGCATTATTATTTTATTTGAGAAGTCTCTGCGCGTGGGTGATTTTGTCGAGCTGCCCAATGGTCTGCTCGGCGAAGTGAGGGAAATCAATATCCGCAGCACCCTACTGCGCACTGTCGATAACGCCGATATTCTTGTGCCAAATTCCGATTTCATTAATAACCAGGTGAACAACTGGACTCTGAATGACGACGTGCGACGCTTTTCGATTCGTTTCAGCGTGGCCTATGGCAGCGATATTGCGCTAGTGCGAAAAGCCGTGCTAAAAGCCGCTGAAAATGTGCCCTTAACACTGCACCGCGACAATATTATGCCCGATGTGATGCTGACCGAGCTGGCCTCGTCAGGCGTAGATTTTATTCTCTCAGTGTGGGTTGAGGGCGAGTGGGTTAAACGACCTGGGCTGGTAA
Source organism: SAR92 bacterium BACL16 MAG-120619-bin48 (assembly GCA_001438605.1). GTDB lineage: Bacteria > Pseudomonadota > Gammaproteobacteria > Pseudomonadales > Porticoccaceae > HTCC2207. Next base: position 48,519 of record LIDE01000012.1, read on the forward strand.
AGTCTCACTACCTAACCGCCATCTACAACAGCCTGCGAGAACACGGTCTGGAGATTCCATTCCCGCAGGTCGATGTGCACATGCGTTAGCCGTCTACAAACACGGGCGCCGCCAGATATTCCCAAAGAATCACTGAGGCGCCCACTACGACAGAAAATTACTTAAGCTCACGGCCGCGGTTAGCAGCAATGCGCAAACGCAGCGCGTTTAACTTAATAAAGCCTTCCGCATCCGCTTGGTTGTAGGCACCAGCATCGTCGTCAAAAGTCGCAATCTTGCCATCAAACAAACTGTCAGCAGAGCGACGACCGACCACGGTAACATTGCCTTTGTAGAGTTTAAGTCGCACATCACCATTCACAGACTCTTGGCTCTTATCGATAGCGGTTTGCAACATCAACCGCTCGGGTGACCACCAGTAACCGTTGTAAATCAGGTTCGCGTAGCGCGGCATCAACTCATCTTTCAAGTGCGCCACTTCGCGATCCAAACAGATAGACTCAATCGCCCGGTGAGCGCGCATCATTACCGTGCCCGCAGGCGTTTCGTAACATCCGCGCGACTTCATACCCACATAGCGGTTTTCAACAATATCCAAACGACCAATACCGTTCGCACCTGCCACCTTATTCAAATGCTCGATCACCGTGGCCGGCGACATCGCCTGACCATCAATCGCAACGATATCACCCTTCTCGTAGGTCACTTCAATATAGGTTGCCACATCAGGTGCCGTCAGCGGGTCAACCGTCCAGCGCCACATTTCGTCTTCAGCTTCCGACCAAGGGTCCTCCAAATTGCCACCCTCGTAAGAGATATGCAGCAAATTGGCATCCATTGAGAACGGCGATTTTTTACCGCGCTTCATTTCAACAGGAATATTGTGTGTCTCGCAGTACTCCATCAGCTTGTCGCGGGAATTAAGATCCCACTCACGCCACGGCGCAATCACTTTAATGCCCGGCTTCAACGCGTAGGCACCCAACTCGAAACGCACCTGGTCGTTGCCCTTGCCCGTCGCACCATGAGAGATTGCATCAGCACCCGTTTCATTGGCAATTTCAATCAAGCGCTTAGCGATAAGCGGGCGCGCAATCGACGTGCCCAGCAGATACTCACCTTCATAGATTGTGTTGGCACGAAACATCGGGAAAACGTAGTCCCGCGCAAACTCTTCGCGCAGATCATCGATATAAATTTCTTTCACGCCTAAAGCCTGTGCTTTAAGCCGCGCAGGTTCAACTTCCTCACCCTGACCGATATCAGCCGTAAAGGTAACCACTTCGCATTGATATTCCTCTTGCAGCCATTTCACAATGACCGAGGTATCCAAACCGCCTGAATAGGCTAAGACTACTTTGTTAATATTTGACACGTTGCTATTACCTTCACTGGTTAACAAGAGGGCGGGATTTTACCCCAAGCAGCGTGGGGATTCATAGTTTAACGAAAAACCGGCCGAGTAAATCCGCACCCAACCATCAACAGCGGCTAAACCCAGCGTTAAAAAATAGAGCTTCGAGTCAACGAAGTGAGATAGGCCAATGCCGCCGTCCCCACATAGGAATTTCCCGAAAGGTCAAGCTCCGGCGACCACACCGCCACCGAAATACTCATCGGCACATCAATCAATCTTTCCTCACGCTTTTGCGCCGTTACAATAATTTCATCAATCTGATTTTGCTTTTTAGCAGTCTGTCCATCGTTATTAACATCCTGCGCCATCACACCCTGAGTAACCGCCCCAGTTGCAAAAAACGCAATGAGTGTTGCCAGTAAAGTTCTTTTATTGTTTCTTCCCCGTTCCATAGTCTTCTCCTGATCTTTCAGTAAAGTATTTTGGCGAAGTGAAATAACAATCACGCCACCATCTGTAAGATCGCCAGAGAAGTCTGTGCCTCGCAGTAATATGCCGAGGGCTTCGTTAATCGTATGCACACCGTTGACTGGATTTACGCCGGTCATGTGAGCTAGTTCGTGGGGGTACAGCAGTTGGACGTTGGTGAGTTTGACGAAAGCATCCATTGCTGTTCCTAGCGTTCCCTGCTCGATACGAAAGTGATATCGCGCTTGGGGGTCAAGTGCGTTTGCATTTAGTGCGATCATGCCGAGTGCGACAACTATGCACAGGGCAAACTTAATTCGCTTTATACAAAACACTCTCCACAAACTAGACTCGGTGCTCAAAATAGGATTTCAGTCTTGCCTACCGATCTTATGCATAAAGACTTCTAAGATTGGAAAACCCATAAATAACCCCTTGGTAGACAAAAATAATGTGTACTGACCTCTGCAGGTGACTGCTGCCGTTGGGCGAGTACTGAAAAGATGGTTAGATCTTGGATATGCGCACGTGCTTTGAGTCGATGCGTTCGATACGCACATTGATCATAATTTGTAATGCTTCAAACATGGCGTCTACTTCTCCTACGTTAAAGCTGCCGGCAATCGGTAATTGACGAAGGTCGCTGTCTTCGATGTCGATGCTGATGTCGGTGTAGCGGCTGATGCTGTCAACCACGGCGGACAGGGGTTCGCCGGCAAAGGCGAGCCTGCCTTCGCGCCAGGATAGTTTGCGTTGCACGGTGTCGGGGGCAATTAGGTCGACGCGCTCGACTGTCTCTTCGAAGATGACGTTTTGCCCGGCGCTGACGGTGCCAAGCAGCGCTGCTGGCTGCGGGGTTGTGCCTTGCTCGGTGAGGGTGCGTGTGGCTGCACCTGTGGAGGCGCGTGTGGAGGAGAGTGCGACGGTGCCCTCTTCGACCATGACATCAATTTTTTCGTCGCGCAGGAAGACGCTGAACGCGGTGCCGACGGCGGTGACGATGCCATTACCGGCATAGACTGCAAAGGGTTTTTGTTTGTTGGGGGCGACGTCGAAATAGCCTTCGCCGTATTTGAGGACTATTTTGCGCTGGGTTTTGCTGTAGGACACGTCTATTTGGCTGTTGGTGTTGAGTTGCACGGCGGAGCCATCGGGCAGTTGTATGGTTTTTCGTTCTCCGAGGGCGGTTGTGTAGGTGCCTTGGTGCAGTTGCGCGCTACTGTTGATGAGCTGATAGGTTAGGCCGAGTATTCCGACAAGGGCTATGGAGGCGGCTGCGGTTATAAATTTGGGTGTTGCAAACAGGGTGCCGGCAAGTGCTTTTAGGCCTGCCCATCGCGCGGCGATGGCTGGCTTTTGGGGGCGCTGGTGGCTGTCGGTTGCGGCGTGGTCGTTGAGTTCTTCGAGAATATCGAGGCCACCCCATAAGGCGGCGAGGCGGGCGTAGGCTTCACGATGTTGTTCGCCACTGTTGAGCCAGGCTTGAAACTCGCTCTTTTGCGCGGCGGATAGGCCATTTTCATCGGCGCGCATAACCCACAGGGCTGCTTGCGATTCGATTTCTTTGATGTCAGGAAAGCTAATAATACTGTCGGTGGTCATGACTGTTCACTCTCAGTGGTCTCTTCCTTTTTTCGCTCAGTCGGTTGTCGCTCGCTGGTTGGCTCGGGCAGGTTGAGCACGGAGCCAAACTCTTCAGGGTCGTAGCCCTGTTCTCGCAGCAGGCTGTTGCACATGACAAGCGCGGCGGCGACGCGCTTTTCTACGGTGCTTAGTGAGACGTTCAACCTTGTGGCTATTTGTTTAAATTTCAGTTTTTCCATTTTCCGCATGAGCAGTGCGCGTCGGTAGTCTGGCGGTAAGCTGGCAATCACTTTTGCTGCCACGACAAGTTTGCGCTGGCCGTCAATTTGGTTTTCGATGGAAACTTGACGCTCATCCTGTAAGACTTCCTCACCCCCAGAATCCTCATAGTGATCTGTGTTGGTGTTCACTTTTCGTTTAATTTCACTGAAGGCGAGATTTTGTGCAACGCGCAATAAAAAGGCTTTTGGATTTTGGATGTCGGTTTTGGTTTCTGCGGCAAAGGCTTTGAGAAACGTTTCTTGGGTGTAATCTTCGATGTCTTCTGCACGACGGCAGTAGCGGGCGAAGATTCGCTTAATGGATTTTTCGTGCTCTTGAAAGGCCTGTAATATTTTCGACATGAGCGCTTCGGTTATTTGGTTCGCAGGTATTAATAAAGGTAGCACAGAGAAAAAATATCGCCGGAAAAGCGCGTGGACTCTTTTTGCGCATTAGCGGCTTAAAAGCGGTGGTGGAGGTGTGACGATTTGTGAGGTGCTAACTGTTCTTGCAGGCTTAAGACGTTATGGGGAGAGGTTGGGCTGAGCCGTCTGCGAGGTCATAGAGGCGATGGCCGAGGGAGGCGAATTGCGCTAGGTCGCTGCTGGTGGGGAAGCTGTAGTAGCCGGCGGGGCCTTGCTGCGGCTGCGCGGGCAGTGGCTGTCCGGCACTGATGGCGGCGACGGCGTGTTGAATTTGCTGGCAGCCGCCGGTGTATAAGCTGAGTACGTTGGCGAGGTAGGATTTGTCGCGGGCGAGGGGTATGGAGGCGATTGAAATAATATCGCCGGTATCTATCCCGCTGTCTTGAATATAGTGGAGGGTTGACCCGATCTCGGGTTCTTGATTGAGCATGGCTCTAAAGGTTGCCATCACGCCCCGATAATCAGGCAACACGCCCGAATGCAGGTTAATAACACCGTGCTTGGGTATGGCGATTACGTCTTGTCGAATGATTAATCCAAAGCGCACTGAGATAATTAGGTCTGGCTGGCTCGCTTGTATGCGTGCGATACCGGCGGGACTGTTGACGTTGTTGCCGAGGTCGGTGAATCCCTGCAGTGTGCAGCCTGCTTGTTGTGCGAGCATTTCAAACGTGGGGCGTCCGTCTGCCAGTTGCGCGCGCTCGACGGTGGCAAGGTCTATCAATGGCTGGGGTAACTGTTGATTGCCGCCTACTTTTTCGGAGAGAAAAATAGTCAATCTGTGGTCGCTGAGGATGTGAATAAGCTGACTTAGTGCTACGTGGCTCGCTAGGTCGCGGTTGGTTAGTAGCGTTATATTCATGGTCTGCTCATTTGTTTTCGCTTACTTTTCCACAAAACCTATTATGGCGCCACTGTTTCCGGTAGCATTCATGCTGCAATCTGTGGACATCATTACAATGAATCGTATAACGCTCACCCAACCCGACGACTGGCATCTTCATCTTCGCGACAACGCGACGTTAGCATCGACAGTGCCCGCTGCGACGCGGGGTTTTGGTCGCGGCATCATTATGCCGAATCTTCTGCCGCCGGCAACGACTGTTGCGCAGGCGTCCGCTTATCGCGAGCGCATTTTGGCGCAGCGTCCGGCGGGTTCGTCTTGGCAGCCGTTGATGGTTTTGTATCTCACCGACAACACGACTTGCGATGAAATTCGTGCGGCAAAGGCCTGTGGATTTATTCATGGCTGCAAATACTATCCCGCGGGGGCAACTACTAACTCTGACTCTGGCGTGACCGATTTGAAGAATATTTCTGCGGTGCTGGAGACTATGCAAGAGGTTGGTATGGTACTGCAGCTGCACGGTGAGGTGACGGCGGCTGAGATTGATATTTTTGATCGCGAAGCGGTGTTTATTGAGCGCCACCTGATCTGGCTGGCCGAGCAGTTTCCGCGTTTAAAAATTGTTTTGGAGCATATTACAACGAAGCAGGCGGCGGACTATGTCGCTGCTGCGAGCAGTTATATCGCCGCAACCATTACACCGCAGCATTTGCTCTACAATCGCAACCATATGCTGGTTGGGGGTATTCGCCCGCACTTGTTTTGTCTGCCTATTTTGAAGCGCAATATTCACCAACAGGCGCTTATTGCGGCGGCAACGAGCGGTAACCCAAAGTTCTTTCTTGGCACCGACTCGGCGCCCCACGCGCAGAATAAAAAAGAGAGTGCCTGTGGCTGTGCCGGTTGTTTTAGCCACCATGCGGCTATTGAGCTATACGCTCAGACGTTCGATGATGCGGGCGCTCTGGACAAGCTTGAGGCCTTTGCAAGTTTTAATGGCGCTGATTTTTACGGCCTTCCGCGCAATACCAGCACGATTACGCTGGTGCGAGAACCTTGGCAATTGCCAGCCACTATTCCGTTTGAGGATACGCAGCTCGTTCCTCTCGGCGCAGGATCGACCCTCAACTGGAAAATGACTGACTCATGAACCCTTCTTCTGACGTCGAGAGTGATAACAATTTACCCACAGGTGAAATAGGTCAGCGGTTTCGCGGATTTCTACCGGTGGTGGTCGACGTTGAAACAGGTGGTTTTAATTCTCGCACCGACGCGCTGCTGGAAATGGCTGCGGTTGTTTTAGAGATGGATGCGCAGGGTCACCTGCAAATCAAAGAGAGTTACAGTAAAAATATCGATCCGTTTCCGGGGGCTGTAGTTGAACGCGCCGCTCTCGACTTTACGGGTATCGATATCTACGATCCCGACCGTATGCCGGAAGATGAAGGCGAGGCGCTGCGGGATATATTTCGTCCGATCCGTCAGGAAATTAGCGCTACGGGCTGCACTCGTGCGGTGATGGTGGCTCACAACGCGCATTTTGATTTGGGTTTTGTTAACGCTGCGGTCAATCGCAATCAGATCAAACGCAATCCTTTCCACCCCTTTTCCTGCTTTGACACGTCGACACTGGCGGGGCTCGCCTATGGGCAAACGGTTCTGGCTAAGGCTTGCATGGCGGCTGAGTTAGACTTTGATAATCGCGACGCGCACAGTGCGCTGTATGATGCGATCAAAACCGCTGAACTGTTCTGCAAGATTGTCAATCGCTGGAAAACCCTTGGTGGCTGGCCGGGCTGAAACCTGCAGCCATAAAAAAAACGCCTCTCCAGACAGTCTGAAGAGGCGCTTCTGAACAGGCGCTTGTTGAGAGGTGCTACAACCGTTTTACGCGTTACTTCTTAACCCAAAAATCGGCGTTTTCAATTCCCGCTTTAACTGGATCAAAGACTGGATCTAACCCGTCGTCTAATTGTGATTCGTAATCTTTCAGTGCCAACATCGCTGGCTTTTGCAGAATAATAATTGCCACAATATTGAGCCAGGCCATTATGCCTACACCGACATCACCCAATGCCCAGGCTAAATCAGCGCTTTTGATGCCGCCGTAAACAACGGAGGTCAATACCAGCAATTTGAGTAAATTGGCTAACCATGGGCGATGCACTTTGCGGTTGATGTACATCACATTGGTCTCGGCAATGTAGTAGTAAGCAACGATGGTGGTAAAGGCAAAAAACAGCAGTGCGATGGCCAAAATACTGCTGCCAAAGCCGGGTAAAATGGTGTCGAAGGCTGCCTGCACATAGGCTGGCCCTGCTACAGCGTTGGGCATTCCCTCATAGAGGAAGCCTCCGTCTGCGTTTTCGACGTTGTACATACCGGTGAGCAAGATCATGAAGGCGGTGGCAGAACAAATAAGCAGTGTATCGATATACACCGAAAAGGCCTGAACCAGTCCCTGCTTTACCGGATGGGATACTTCTGCCGCAGCCGCTGGGTGCGGGCCACTGCCCTGTCCAGCTTCGTTGGAGTAAACACCGCGCTTAACGCCCCACTGCACTGCCAGACCAATAATGGCGCCATAACCTGCGTCGAGGCCAAAGGCACTGCTGACAATCAATTTGAAGACGGCTGGCACCATGTCGATATTGATCACCACAACCACCAGTGAGATGGCGATATAGCCCAGCGCCATCAGCGGCACTGCAACCTGGGCAAAGTGGGCAATGCGCTTTACGCCGCCGATAATAATCAGGGCTAGACCAATCGCCAAAAAGCCTGCGGTGAATTTGGCGGGCACGCTCCAAGCAGTTTCCACGGCAGCGACAATGCTGTTTGATTGAATACCGGGGAGACAAAAGCCCATGGCGACGATTGTCGCGACGGCGAACGTCCACGCGTACCATTTTTGTTTCATGGCTTTTTCGATGTAGTAGGCGGGACCACCTCGGTAGTTGCCGTTGTCATCTTTTTCTTTGTAAATCTGCGCGAGTGTCGCTTCAACGTAGGCGGTTGATGCGCCGAAGAAGGCTACTGTCCACATCCAAAACACCGCACCGGGCCCGCCAATGGCGATGGCTGTGGCAACGCCGGCAATATTGCCTGTGCCAACACGGCCTGAAAGGGAGATGGCGAGAGCCTGAAAAGACGATACGCCAGCGTCTGAACTGCGCCCTTCAAACATGAGTTTGATCATGTGGCGAAAATGCCGCAGCTGCAAAAAGCGTGTGCGCAGAGAGAAATAGAGGCCGGTGCCGAGGCACAGATAAATGAGTGCCGAGCTCCAGATAATGCTATTCAGATAACTTACAAGTGCTTCCAAGATCCATACCCCTTGATCATAGTGCGACGGTGGGTCGCGTCAGAGATTAATTATTTTTTTTAGTGCGTACTTTTTGATCTTCCATGGTGCGATCGGCCTCAGTAAAGAGATCGTCGAGACTGCCTGTGTAGTCATCGAGGCTCGCGCCGTCGGTGAAATGTAACGAGGGAACTTCAAGCCCCGAAAAATAATCTGGATAGGCTGAAAACTCTCCCCAATCGGCCAATCGCGAAGCCATACTAACAACTAATAGCAAGATCACAAAACCTAGAGAGGTTGACCAGCGCTGGCGCGGCAGTAGATTGGATGCCAGCGCTAGCATTGCTGATAGCAGAAGTCCCAGCAGGAGCAGTCCGAACAGCGGAATCACGAAGACGTCAAAAATGGGGGCGTTAAAATTGTAACCTGCCACATTGAAGAGGGCCTCTCCGACGGAAAACAGTGCGCCGGCAATTAATAGCAAGCTGTAATGACCTAAGAAGTGGCTCTCTTCCCGCAAAAATCGTCCTAGAATGCCGAAAACACCGGCCACGAGCATCAGTATCGCCTGACTTAGCAGGACTTGCATGACGATGTTCTTCCACTGCCACTCAACGAAACTGCTGAGATAGAGGGAGAGAATATCGACGCTGATGGCTAAGATGGCGATTGGCAACCAAACCGACCAGCGGTTTAATCCGTTGAGCCCTGCCTCTAGCCGATGCAGGCGTTTGGCTTCATCAACGGGCTGATGCTCGTTGACGATGCGCAAGCGGGTGCGGCCAATTTTAATTTCCGCACCGCTGCCAATAATCACCTCAGTAGACGGGTTAGCGGTGGCCTCGAGATGACCTGGCTTGAGAATTTCAACGCCGTTGAGGCTTTGCAGGTCAGTCACTTGCCATCCATCGTTGACAAGGTCTAGGCGCAGATGATTGGCGGAAACATGGGCATCTCCCAGCACCACGTCATTTTGATAGCTGCGGCCAATGGCTATCGATGGCCCGTCCAAACGGTAAAATTGCTTTCGTTTGCCGCCCCATCCCAACACTTCAATTATGACGGCCATTTGGCAACTCCCAAAAATCGCTGCACAAAGCGTTTAGCGTTGTCCTGACTCACTCCGGCAAGGGTGAAATGGCTGATAAACGCTGCGCGCGACGCATCGACGGTGCCGTGTAAAAACAGGACGTCGTAGAGGTCGGGAAAGTCTTTGTAGGCGCGAACACAGAAGATGTTTTTGCTTTTGCGGCTATCACTGTTGCGATTCTCGGCAAGGGCGAGGAATTGGCTATCGCAACGATACTCACCCAGGTCCTCTTCACTGCCTTTATTGCCAGGCGCAAAGTCACCAAATAGTCGCTCATAGTAGGCATAAAACTGCATTGGATTGAGCTTGTCCGCTTCGAGCCAAAAAAACTGATACTCCATGACGCCGGTGTTAAAGCCGCCGCTGAGATAGATATTGTCCTCGCTTCGACAGGTGCGGTCGGCACTGCGAAACTGTGCTTTCTCGGATGCGCTATTTGAGCCACCCCAACATTTCGCGAAGGGCACTATTTCGGCAATCACTTGGGCGCTGCCCAGTGACATGGTCGGCCACTCAAGGGCGAAAAGGCGGGAGAACTTGTCTGCCTGATCGGCTTTTAGCTGCTCGCCGATACGCTGCGTGAAATCACTTACCCCTTGCCCTCTGGCGCGATGCTCGGCACGCAGGTTGTGCAGCGCCTTCACCGGCACGAGAAAGCTGACTTGATTGCCCGCGGTGGAAACATTGATTCCGACAACCTCCCCAGTTTCGCTCAGTGTCGGGCCACCACTCATACCGGCATTGAGGGAGCCTGTGAAATGTACGCGGGGATGGTAGCTGGTCTGATTGACGCCATTGTAGGTGCCGGGAACCACGGTCAGGCCAAGATCCAGCGGATTGCCTAGAGCGAACAAGGGTGAACCCATATCAGGTTCAACCATCGCCAAGGGCAGCGGTGATGGCATGGTATCTTGGGTTTGCAGCAGTGCTAGGTCGTTGACTACATCGACATCAACCAGCTGCAAATCGCCGGTGCTGTCATCGGCAGCGCTATATTCAATTCTGTATTGTCCGGGTTCGCTCGCGGCCAGCTGCACAACGTGATAATTCGTGGCAATAAGTCCATCGCTCTCAATGACAAAACCCGAGCCAATGGCACTCTTGCTGCCGGAGGTAATATCAATAATGCGTATCTGTAAAATACTGGCTTTGTTGTCGGAAAAAAGTGACCGCGCACTTTCCGTTTGGGCCAGGCTGCCAAGAGGCCAAATAATCAGCGAGACAAGCAGGCTAAGATAGAAAAAAAGGCGTGAGGGCCTGACATGACGGTGGATGTGCAATAGGTGACTCCCAATTAAATTGCTGCGGTATTCTTTCAATACATCCCCGCTATTACAAGCACTGTCTGTTTGCGCGTAGCTATTTCAGGATTATGCACGTTAAAATGCGTGCTCATTTGCACTGACCCCGCCTGCCCGTCTTACATTACAGGAAAATCTCTCGCATGACCGACTCATTCAAAGAAAGCGCGCTGAAATATCACACCCATCCCCGTCCGGGAAAACTTGAAATTCGTCCAACAACGCCCTTGGCGAACAAGCGCGATCTTTCTCTAGCCTACTCACCGGGCGTCGCCTACGCCTGTCAGCTAATCGAAGAGCGCCCAACCGCTGCAGCCGAAGTGACCGCGCGCGGTAACCTGGTTGCGGTAATTACCAACGGTACTGCGGTACTCGGTCTGGGCAATATTGGGCCTCTGGCCGCAAAGCCGGTGATGGAGGGTAAGGCTGTTCTGTTTAAAAAGTTTGCCAATATCGACGTGTTCGATCTTGAGATTGATGAAACCGATGTGGACAAGCTGGTCGATATTATTGCTTCTCTCGAGCCTACCTTTGGCGGGATTAATCTTGAGGACATTAAAGCGCCGGAATGTTTTATGGTGGAGAAAAAGCTCCGCGAGCGCATGAAAATCCCCGTTTTCCATGACGACCAACACGGTACGGCAATTGTTGCTGCCGCTGCAATTTACAACGGACTGCGTATCGTCGACAAAAAGTTTGAAGATGTAAAACTGGTGGTCTCTGGCGCAGGCGCGGCGAGTATCGCCTGTGTCGATCTGCTGGTGAGCATGGGGCTGCAAAAGAAAAATGTGCGCATGATCGATCGCACTGGCGTTATCTATGCCGGCCGCACCGAGGGTATGAACCCGTGGAAGGAAGCGTACGCTGTGGAGACCAGTGATCGCACCATTGAAGATGCGATTGAGGGTGCCGATCTGTTTATGGGTCTGTCTGGCCCTGGCGTTTTAAACGGCGAAATGCTGAAGAAGATGGGCGAAAAGCCGATTATTTTGGCGATGTCGAATCCGATTCCCGAGATCATGCCGGAGGAGGCAATGGCAGCACGGCCAGATGCAATTCTGGCCACGGGTCGCTCTGACTACCCTAACCAAGTGAATAATGTTCTCTGCTTTCCGTTTATTTTCCGCGGCGCATTAGACTGCGGTGCGTCGACTATTAACGAAGAGATGAAAATGGCCGCCGTGAAGGCGATCGCTGACCTCGCGCTAAAGGAAACCTCCGATGTGGTGGCAGCGGCCTATGTGGGCGAGAAACTGCGTTTCGGTCGCGACTACCTTATTCCAAAACCCTTTGACCCCCGTCTAATCGAAGACGTGCCAATGGCTGTGGTTAAAGCGGCGATGGCCAGCGGTGTGGCCACGCGACCGATCGAAGATTTCGAAGCCTATCGCCAAACCCTGCATGAGTTTGTCAATCAAGCGGGACTGTTTATGCAGCCGATTATTGAAGTGGCGAAAAAGTCACCGGCAAAAATAGTCTACGCCGAGGGTGAAAATGACGATGTGTTAATGGCTGTGCAGGCGGTGATTGACGAAAAGATTGCCAAACCGATTTTGATCGGCCGGCGCCACAAAATCGAAGCCGGCATTGAGCGTCTTGGTTTGCGTATCGACCTCGATGTGGACGTGGAAGTCTACATCCCCGCCGACAACGAAAAGCATGAAGCCTATGCCGCGTTTTACCATGCCAAAGTGGGCCGCAGTGGCGTGTCTGTTGCAGCGGCGAGAAAAATAATGCGCGATGACAACACTGCGATTGCTGCGGTCATGGTTGCGATGGGTGAAGCAGGCGGATTAATTTGTGGCAAGGTTGGGCGCTTTGACTTCCATCTGCGAGAAATTATGCAGTTGCTCGGTTCGGAGAAAAAAGATCAACTCGTGTCGACGTCAGCGGTTCTCTTAATGGACGATGGCCCGCTGTTTTTGGCAGACACTGCCATGAATATTGATCCGACGGCGGAGGAGCTCGCCACCATTACGGAAGCCTGTATGGACTTGGTCGCACGCTTTGGCATTGAACCCAAAGTCGCCCTGTTGTCCCATTCAAACTTTGGCACGTCCAATGCGCCGTCCGCGAAAAAAGTACGTCAGGCGGCAGAAATTTTGCGCGAACGGCACAAGACGGTGCAAATAGATGGTGAGATGCATGTGTTGAGCGCCCTTAATCCTGCACTGCGCAAGACTATTTATCCTCAGGCTAATCTGTCGGGCCGGGCCAATGTCTTGGTAATGCCCAACCTCGATGCGGCGAATATTGCCATGGGATTGATTCGCTCGCTGACTGACGCGCTGCTGATCGGTCCGTTTATTACGGGGCTGGCAAAACCTGCGCATGTTGTTATTCCGTCGGTATCATCGCGCGGTATTTTCAATATGACAGCACTGACGGTTGCCGATATCCATCAACGCAAGTAACTCAACAGCGGCATTGGCGAGAGGAATACTCTCTCGCCAAGGTCACTATCCTTTCTGAGCCAGCGCCATTTGATAGAACTGCTTTTTGTCACCACCGGTGATTTTGGCCGCCAGCGCCGCTGCCTTCGCGGCCGGCAACTCTGTGAGCAGCAGCCGCAACAGCCGCTCGTCATCCACTGAGGTTGCCGTTGTGGTGATCTCGCTCGCGCCGAGCACCAATACAATCTCTCCGCGCTGCTGATTACTGTCGGTTTCAACCTTCACGAGTAACTCTGCCAAGGTGCCATACAAATAGGTTTCAAAGGTTTTGGTGATTTCTCGCGCAATAAAGCCAATATGCGCTCCGCCAAAAACCGCTATCGCGTCTTTGAGGCACTCCAAAATACGGTGTGGCGCCTCGTAGAACACCATGGTCTCATCAACGCCTTTGAGTTGTTCAAAACTCTTGATGCGCTGACTGCTCTTTGCCGGTAAAAATCCGATAAAACGAAATTTGTCGGTGGGTAAGCCTGCCACGCTGAGCGCTGCTATGGCGGCGCAGGCGCCAGGGATGGGTACGACAGCAAAGCCCTGCTCACGGGCCGCGAGCACAAGACGATAACCGGGGTCAGAAATCAGCGGTGTACCCGCATCGGAAATTAATGCAATATCTTGCCCAGAAGCGAGTCGCTTAAGAATTTTGTAGCTGCTAGTCTTGTCACTGTGATCGTGATACGCCACTAACGGTTTATCAATGCGAAAATGATCCAGCAATTTTTTGCTGTGGCGGGTATCCTCACAGGCAATGGCGCTAACTGATTGAAGCGTCTCGATGGCGCGAGGTACCATATCACCCAGATTACCAATGGGTGTGGCGACAATATATAACGTACCGGATTGATTTGAATTCATGACTAAAAGACTGTTTCTCTCGATAATTTATGCAGGATGCATCTTAGCCTTTATCGGGGGCTGTGCGCCAACAACTACGCAACAATCGGCCGTGCCGCGCATGACCTCCGGTGCGCAAACTCAAGAGTCGGATCCCTCGCTGCTGCGCCAAGCTGAACGCACGGCTGACCGCGCTCTGATGCCGGGTGTTACTACCCGCGATTCACTGCTGTTAGATGCTGCCCTGCTCTTTGCTCAGGGCGGAGATGTCACTCAGAGCCTTGAAACCTTGCAGCTGATCAATCCTGACAATCTCTCTGATGACTTTTACAGTGAGTACATTCTTCTCGGCGTCGAGCTGGATCTCACCACTCACCAGCTGGCGGCAGCACACCAGCGCTTAAAGCAGCCGCGCTTTAACGCTGCGCGCAACAATCTGAGCGCCAATTTTTCCCAGCGCCTGCTGAGCCTTGAAAGTGATCTCTACTACGCTGAGGGCAACGTAGAGCAGAGCATTGCGCAGTCTGTCGCTCTGGCCGAGCTGTTTAGTCTGACAAAACCGACAGAACAGAAGTCTATCGCTCTGATCCAAAATAAAATTTGGCGTCAACTCAACGAGCTGCCCTTTTACAAGCTGCAAAAAGCTAAACTCGGCGCCAAAGATGTTCTGTCTGGGTGGCGCGAATTAGCCGTCACCATGCGCTACCAACAGGGTGACCGCATGGCTCAAGAGCGTCTATTTAATGTGTGGAAACAGCGCTGGCCGCAGCATCCCGCGGCGATTGTTACGCCCTCTGCTCTGAAAAGAAAAGCGCGTGACACCACCGTTGAAACTGTTGCCCTGCTGCTTCCGCTGCAAAATGAATACGCTATTCCGAGCGAAACTCTGCTCAACGGTTTTATGAGCGCCTATTACGAAAGCATGGCGCGTGGCAGCGCGGTGCCTCACGTCGATATCTTGGATACCTCTTCGCGCCCCATCGAAGACGTCTACAACAGCGCCATCGAGCGCGGGGCACAGAGAGTCATCGGCCCCATGCGGCAGTCGCAGGTGGAGGAGCTGCTGTTATTGCCGACGCTGAGCGTGCCGACGATTACTCTAAACCGCATCGATAAAGCCCTTGATAATCCCCCTGCCAATCTATTTCAGTTTGGCCTTTCCGCATTGGATGAGGTGGAGCAAATCGCTGACCGGGCGTGGCAGCAAGGGAAAGTCAATGCGCTGATTATTTCCCCGAACAATGGCTGGGGCGAGCGCGCGAGTGCCCATTTTGTTCGCTACTGGCAAGATAAAGGGGGCGTGATTACCAATGCCGTCAGCTATGGCCAGTCAACCAATGATTTCACCAGTCTTCTCAAGGCGCCTCTGGAGATTGATCTCAGCGAGCAGCGCGGGCTTGAATTGCGTCGCTACGTCAATCGCAATTTGTCCTATACCCCGCGCCGACGGCAGGATATCGATTTTGTTGTAGTGCTGGGCTATTCGGAAAAAGTGCGGCAGATAAAGCCTGCTTTGGACTTTCTCTACGCTGGTGATTTGCCGGTCTATGCCACATCGCACATATATAGCGGCACTCAGGAAGCAGAGCTAAACCGCGATCTCGCCAACATCGAGTTCAGCGCTATGCCGTGGTCGATGGAAGGTTATATGGCAAAAAAACTCACGCCAGACCAGCGCCTGCCGACAGCCTACCGACAACTCTACGCCCTTGGCTACGATGCTTTTATGCTGCACGGCATGCTTGAGGAGTTGAGTAGGCCCAATACGGTGCCGCTGTTTGGCTCTACGGGTCTGCTGACAATTTCCGCTGGGGTGATTAAGCGCGAAGGTCAGTGGGCGGTATTTAGCAATGGTCAAGCGAAGCCGATACAGCCCTGAGGCGCTAGGGTAATCACTCAATTCAAGGATGAATGTAATGAAGCAAGGCACTTTAAAGCCCAGCTCTAAAGGACTCGGCCCGACGTCTATTGGCCGTGGTAACTCAGCGGAGCAAATTGCGCTGGATTATTTGCTGTTGCAGGGCTTTCAGCTGGTGGCGCGAAACTATCGCACACGCAGGGGCGAGATTGATCTGATTATGCGAGATGGCCGCTGCCTCGTCTTTGTGGAAGTGCGTTTTCGCAAGAGTAGTCGCTATGGCAGTGCGGAAGAGTCGATTACCGCCGCCAAATGCCAGCGTTTGCAATCGGCGGCTGAGGCCTATTTCCAGCACTTTCGTCTCACCGATAGCATCGGCGCTCGGTTTGATGCTATTGCTGTGAGTCCGGTAGCGTCGCGCACTGATAGTGACAATCTCGGCGCCAAGGACACAAAGGGGGCTGATGTTAGCGCGGGCTATCGTGTAAACTGGCTGAAAAATATCCTGCAGTAGAGCGCGCAGCCTCTCTGCAGCGACACAAAAACAGCACAAGAGCGGTGTAGCAAAGGCAATGGATCAATCTGTATTTAACCAATTCCAATCGATGATCGAAGCGACGATGGCCACAGGTGAGGCTGCCGCAGAACCGATCGCGATCAGTGCCGAAAAAATAGCCTCTGCTCTGCTGGGTGGTAACACTATTTTTACCTGCGCATCGGGGCCGGGCACGTCAATTGCTCAGCTGTTTTCAGACTATCTCGCGTTTGGCTACCATATCGATCGACCCGCTTTCCCTGTTATCAACCTTAATCAAATCACGGCCCAACATACCAATGACGATCGCTTTAGTCAGGCACTCAATGCTCACGGTAAGGGGGGCGATATACTGGTGCTGATTAGCGCTGGAGATTCTGCTGCCGCACTGATCGATGGATTTAATACTGCGGTAAATCGAGGTATGACCGTCGTGGTATTGTCAGGCGAAAATGATGATTTATTAACCAGCGCGGTGAGCTACAATGATATTCATATTGGCAATGGCGGTCTTTCGGGGCCATTGACAACACAGTCTCAGCTACAGGTTATTCAGTGCATCTCGGCACTGGTCGAAAATTTCATTTTTGGAGGTGAATAAATGCGTGTTATTACAGCACTTGTCTTGATGGCCTGTTTGGTGTCCGGTTGCACATCGATTGTTAGCTCAGTCGTTAAAGAGCCGATCAATCCAGATCCAACAGCGTCAACCATCGGTTCAGACCTTAACGACCTCAAGATGGATACCTTTATCGGTGTGAATATTAAGAAAGCGGATGAGCGTTTGGCCGACTCCCACATCAATGTCCACGTCTACGACAGTGTGGTTCTATTGACTGGCGAGGTGCCCTCACAAGAGATGAAGACACTGGCGGGAGACACTGCGCGAGCTTACACGGGCGTCCGTCAAGTGCATAACGAGCTGGCCATTCGCGGAAACACCTCCATTGTTTCGCGCACGAATGACAGCTTAATTACAGCTCAGGTCAAAACTAAGCTGGCCTTTGATAAGGAAGTTGAGTCTGGTGATATCAACGTCACCACCGAAGACAGCGTGGTTTACCTGATGGGTAAAGTCCGCCGTCTGAGTGCTGAAAAAGCAACCGAGATCGCCAGCGCGTCTAGTGGTGTCCGTCAGGTGGTCAAGGTCTTCGAATACGTCGATTAAACCAGTTCCAGTGCCATTGCGGTGGCTTCGCCGCCGCCAATGCACAAACTTGCAATACCCTTTTTACCACCATGCTGCTGTAGCGCATGAATCAGTGTCACAATGATTCTTGCGCCACTGGCACCAATGGGATGACCCAGAGCGCAGGCACCACCGTGCACGTTGAGCTTGTCATGGGGAATGCCAATCTCTTGCATCGCGGCCATTGCCACAACCGCAAACGCTTCGTTAATCTCCCACAGATCGACATCACTAACAGCCCAACCAACACGCTTCAGAGTTTTATTAATCGCGCTCACTGGTGCAGTTGTAAACCACTCGGGTTCATGGGCACTCTGGTCAAAACCGTGAATTAACGCGATTGGGCGCAAGCCTCGCGCCTCAGCCTCGTCAGCCATCATCAAGGTCAAGGCTGCAGCGCCGTCTGAGATCGAGCTGGCATTGGCGGCGGTAACCGTGCCGTTTTTATCAAAGGCGGGATTGAGTTGTGGAATTTTCTCTGGCTTGGCTTTGCCCGGCTGCTCATCGGTATCAACGACGGTGTCGCCGCGACGTGAGGCGATGGTGACGGGGGCAATTTCATTGCTGAACCAGCCGTTGGCGATGGCCAGGTTGGCGCGACGCAGGGATTCAATCGCGTAGGCATCCTGCATTTCGCGCGTGAAGGTGTATTTTCCCGCACACTTTTCTGCAAACAAGCCCATGGCGACGCCCTGATACGCATCCTGCAGGCCATCGAACTGCATATGATCAAGCAATTGGCCGTGACCAAAGCGGTAGCCCTGACGACCCTGAGGTATCAAATAGGGCGCTCGGCTCATGCTTTCCATGCCGCCTGCAACCACGGCGCTTGCCTGACCTGCACGCAGTGCATTGGATGCCATCATGATCGACTTCATGGCTGACCCACAGACCTTGTTAATGGTGGTACAGGCGGTGCTCTGAGCGAGACCGGCCGCGAGGGCTGCCTGACGAGCGGGAGCTTGGCCGAGACCGGCGGATAGTACACAGCCCATCAGAACTTCATCAATTTGACTGTTATCCAGCCCTGACTGGGCCATCGCCGCGCGAATGGCAACCGCGCCCAGCTCTGGCGCAGAGACGTCGGCAAGTGAACCCATCATGCCACCCATAGGTGTGCGTGACGCAGAAAGAATTGCGATTGGCTGAGACATGAAAACTCCTCCTAAGTATTAGATTATTTAACAACTCGCAGCGAAGGCTTGAGTTTGGTCGGGCTGTTGGGGTGTGGGGCGGGCGATGCGGGCGACTTTGTTTTAACGGCCTTTGGTCCGCTTGGCGGTGGCGTTAAATCGGGGGCTTCATGTTCAAACACCATGCCCTGCCCATTTTCTTGGCTGTAAATGCCGATCACCGCTGAAATAGGCACTTGGATATCGATTGGCATGCCACTAAAGCGCGTTGAAAAGGCGAGTATTTCGCGGTCAAGCAAAAAGTTAGTCACGGCCCGCGGTGCAATATTCAGAACGATCTGGCCATTGGTAACATGGCTTTGCGGCACTTCGACGCCAGGATAGTGGGCGTCGATCACCACATAGGGTGTGCAATCGCTGTCCACAATCCAATCGAAGAAAGCTCTAAGCAGATAGGGCCGATTAGAGCGCATAGTCATCTTAGGGACGAATCTCTAACTCAAGGTCTGTAAGGCTTTCTTGGAATGCAGGGCGCTCAAATAAACGCGTCATGTAATCGTGAAGCGGCTTGGTCTGGCGGTTATCGGGCAGGGTAATACCGAGCTCGGGTAAACGCCACAAAATAGGCGCCATACAGCAATCAACCAAGGTGAATTCTTCGCTCATAAAATAGGGCATATCGGTAAAGATACTAGCAACACTGAGCAGGGAATCGCGGAACTCTTTGCGCGCATCTTCAGCTTTCTTGCTCTCTGGGCTTTTCAGGATTTGAGCAATCAAGCTACACCAATCATTCTCGATACGGTGGATCCATAATCGGCTCTGCGCGCGAGCTACGGGATAAACCGGCAGGAGCGGCGGATGCGGAAAGCGCTCATCCAAATATTCCATCACGACTTTAGACTCGTAGAGAGCTAAGTCACGATCGACCAATGTCGGCAGGGTTCCGTAGGGATTCGCTTCAAGAATTTCCTCGGTCACAGCACCGGCGTCAACATCTTCTATATCTACGGTTACACCCTTTTCAGCCAACACAATACGAACTCTGTGGCTGTACTGGCAGATGGGGTCAGAAAACAATGTCATCGAAGATCGTCGCACAGGTACCTCTCATTTTACGTAATAAATAGGGGCAGCTTGCACTGCCCCAAAATAGACAGTCCATGTATTTCTGGTCTGTCTCAATTCCAAATACTGCCGTTTACTGCCGCAGTATTTCAGCGTCCTAATTGCAGCATCCTATCAGTGGATGCCCTTCCAGTATTCGCGGTTCAACAACACAACAAATACCAACAGCAACAATAAGAACAGCAACACCATTCGACCAATATGTTTACGCTCTTCAGCCATTGGCTCAGCCACATATTCGAGGAAGTTGACTAAATCATAGACTGCTACGTCGTATTCTTCCGCTGAAAGTGTGCCGGGGACGGTAATATTGAAGCGTCCACAGGGATCATCAAGAATGTCTTCGCCAGTCAATACGTCCCGCTTGATGCCGCCGTTGGCCGCTAGCACTGGACCGGGCGCACACTCAGGTAAGCCTTGGAGATCAAGCAATGCGTGGGGCATACCTACGTCTTTAAAGACTTTGTTGTTCACACCCAGCGGGCGAGTTGGATCGACATAAAAGTTGCGCAGATAGGTATAGACCCACTCTGGCGAGCGTGCACGAGCGACCAAGGTCAAGTCCGGAGGAACAGCACCAAACCACTCTTTAGCGCCCTCTTCCGGCATAGCAATCTTCATCAGGTCGCCAATTTTCTGACCGCTGAAGACCATATTGTCTAGCATCATTTGATTGGGAATACCGAGGTCATTGGCCACACGCTCCCAGCGCGAGTACTTGAATGAGTGACAGCCCATGCAGTAGTTAACCGCAAGCTTTGCACCATTTTGCAATGACGCATGGTCTGTTAAATCCGCTTCAAAGGCGTCGCAATTGATCGTGCCGCAGTCTTTACCTTCGGCACCCACCGCTTTCAGCGGCAAGGTAACCATCAGAGCGACAAACAGGAACGCACCTATGGTTTTCCAAACACCCATACCGCCATCCATGGTTATGCGGTCCGGCACTGGCTTTGTGGTCTCCATGCGAGTCCAGAAGTACATACCGATAAAGTACGCGAAATACAGGATCGTACAGATCTGAGCGAGCAGAGTGCGAGATTCTGTCGGCGCTTTAACACCCAAGTATCCGAGGATAATAAAGCAAGCCGCGAACACTAAAATACCAATGCGACTGAATACACCTTTATAGCGCATTGAATTCACTGGACTGCGGTCAAGCCATGGCAACACAAACAGAATCGCAATCGCGGCTGCCATCGTAATAAAGCCACCAAGCTTGTCCGGCACGGCGCGCAGCATCGAGTAATAAGGCGTGAAATACCATACTGGTGCAATGTGCTCAGGTGTCTTCAGTGAGTTAGCAATTTCAAAGTTGGCGTACTCAAGGAAGTAGCCGCCCATCTCTGGCATAAAGAACAGAATGGCGCAGAATACAAACAGGAAGACCACAATTGGTACAAGATCATGAATAACAAAGTACGGGTAGAACGGAATACCATCGATAGGATTACCGTTCTCATCTTTGTACTTCTTGATGCTGACGCCATCGGGGTTGTTCGAGCCAACGTCGTGCAGAGCAATAATGTGCATCACCACCAGCGCGATCAAGATTATCGGCATGGCCACGACGTGCAGTGACATAAAGCGATTCAGGGTAATGCCTGAGATCAGGTAGTCACCGCGAATCCACTCAACAATATCACCGCCGACAACCGGAATCGCACCAAACAGGGAGATAATAACCTGCGCGCCCCAGTAGGACATCTGGCCCCATGGCAATACATAGCCAAGGAACGCTTCTGCCATGAGGGCAACATAGATGGTCATACCAAATATCCACACCAGCTCGCGTGGTGCCTTATAGGAACCATAAATCAAGCCGCGGAACATGTGCATGTAGACCACGATAAAAAACGCCGATGCGCCGGTAGAGTGGGCGTAGCGGATTATCCAGCCCAGATCGACATCGCGCATAATGTATTCAACTGAAGCAAATGCTTGCTCCGCTGAACCTTGGTAGCTCATCAACAACCAAATACCCGTGACCAACTGAATCACCAGTACAACCATCGACAGAACGCCAAAGTAGTACCACCAGTTGAAGTTCTTGGGCGCGTAGTACTCGGCCATGTGCCGATTCCACTCGCGCTTGAGCGTGGGCATACGCGAATCTAACCACTCGGCAAAAGCAGCTGCTTTACTCATTACGCAATCTCCGAATCAATACCAATTGTTATGATGTCGTCCGACTCATAAACATGGGGAGGAATTTCAAGGTTGGTTGGCGCCGGTACACCCGCGAAAACACGGCCAGAAAGATCAAACTTTGAACCGTGGCAAGGGCAGAAAAAGCCGCCCATCCAAGAGGCTCCGCCGAGGTCCATTGCGCCAACGTCTGGACGATACATCGGTGCACAACCCAGGTGGGTACACAGACCGACTAAGACTAAAATCTCTTCATGCCCTGCCAGCGTGCGCGCACTGCCAGTCACATAGGCAGGCTGAGACGCAGCCGTTGAGTCAGCATCTCGGAGTATTGAGGTGTCCATGATCGCGATGGCCGCGACTGTCTCTTTTGATCGACGCACGATGTAAACAGGTTTCCCACGCCACTCGACAACCAAACGGCCGCCTTCTTCAAGCTTGGAAATATTAATCGTAACCGGCGCACCAGCGGCCTTCGCTTTCGCGCTAGGTTGCCAAGATGAAACGAAGGGTACCGCTGCACCCACTACACCAGCACCACCTACAACGCAGGTAGCCCCAGTAAGAAATCGGCGGCGACTATGGTTGACACCGTCACTAGTCATGACGTTCTCCCTAAACAGCAATATTTGGATGTTAAAACACGCGGATTCGCATGCAATTGAAAAATGCGCTGCATAGTAACGGAAAGCAGTTATCTACGCAACCAGAGAGTTTTAGCGCAATAGTGTAAGCTGTTGTTTTTAAAGGCAAAAAAAAGCCCGACTCGTTGGTCGGGCTGTTTTTTTGATGCTGTATTAACGCTTGGAGAACTGCGGACGCTTACGCGCTTTGTGCAGACCCACTTTCTTACGTTCAACCTGACGCGCATCGCGAGTCAAGAAGCCTGCTTTTCGCAGCGGTGAGCGAAGGTTTTCGTCGTATTGCAGCAATGCGCGCGCAATACCGTGGCGAATAGCGCCAGCCTGACCGAAGTTACCACCGCCATCAACTGTGATTTTCATATCAAAACGATCGACCAGGTCAACCACTTCAAATGGCTGACGAACGATCATACGCGCCACTTCACGGCCAAAATAGGCTTCGATAGTGCGGTCGTTGATAGTGATGTTGCCTTTTCCTGATGTCAGGAAAACACGAGCGGCTGCTGTCTTGCGACGGCCTGTACCATAATATTGAGTTTCTGCCATGATGATCGCTGTCCGTTACAGTTCTAGAACTTGGGGTTGCTGCGCTGTATGAGGATGCTCAGTACCAGCGTAGATCTTCAGTTTTCTAAACATCTCACGGCCGAGAGGTCCGCGTGGCAACATGCCCTTTACCGCAGACTGAATAACGCGCTCTGGCGCCTTATCAATCAACTTTTCAAAGGTAATGTCTTTGATGCCACCAGGATAACCGGTGTGAGAGTAATAAATTTTCTGTGTTGCCTTGTTACCTGTGACGCCAATTTTTTCGGCGTTAACGATAACAATATAATCACCTGTATCAACGTGGGGAGTATATTCCGGCTTGTGTTTTCCACGCAACCGAGTGGCCACAGCTGCCGCCAAACGACCCAGGGTTTTGCCCTCGGCGTCAACGATATACCAATCGCGTGTAACTGATTCTGCTTTTGCACTAAACGTTTTCATTTTATTTTGCCTGACTTTTCGGGATACCAAAAAAGGGGGCGAATTGTAATGATCGGCAGCACGCATTACAAGGGGGCATTTGAGCAAACTGAAAGTTTTTTACAAAGACTGTCATGGACGGTGCGGACGGGCCAAATACTCGCGGCTCTGCATCTCCAATAAACGGCTCTCCGTGCGTTGAAATTCGAAGCCTAATCGGCCGCCACTGTAGAGCTGATGCAGAGGCGCGGCGGCGGATACAATCAATTTCACGCTGCGATCGTAGAACTCATCAACAAGATTGATAAAGCGCCGAGCGGCGTCATTATTGGCCGCAGAAAAGATCGGTACACCGGCGACAACCACGGAATGGAACTCTTTGGCGACCTCAATATAGTCGTTTTGGCTTCGCGGGCCCTCGCAGATCGCCTCAAAATCGAACCATACTATGTCCTCAGCGACCTTGCGCGCAGGAATTATTCGCCCTTCGATCAACAAATCAACATGGCACCTAATTTCACCCTCTACCGCCACTAAACTGTTAAACGTAGCCTCGAGCGATTGATCTGCCGGATCGCCAAGTGGGGTGTAGTAGAGCGCGGCTTGCTCCAGCGCGCGCAGACGGTAATCTGTGCCGCCATCAACATTTACGACTAAACAGTGCTGATTGAGGAGCGCAATGGCGGGGAAAAAGCGCTGACGCTGCAGACCATCGCGGTAGAGTAGATCAGGCACGATATTGGAAGTGGTGACGAGGGTGACCCCTCTTTTAAACAGGCCATCCAAAAGCCGCGCCAAAATCATCGCATCAGTGATATCGCTGACAAAGAACTCATCGAAGCAAATTACGCGAGCTTCACTGGCTATCGACTCCGCAACCTTATCGAGCGGGTTGACCTGCCCCTTGAGCCGATCGAGATCCCCGTGCACGCGTCGCATAAAGCGGTGAAAGTGCACACGCATCTTTTGTTCGAAAGGAAGGCTCTCGTAAAAACTGTCCATTAAGAAGGTTTTACCCCTGCCCACACCACCCCACAGGTACAGGCCGCGCTCCGGCTCCAAACTAGATTTAGAGGGCTTGGCGAGCCTTGCCAACAGCCCGCTGAGACCTGACCGCTTGAGGTCAGACCGACGCACCAGTCGATGGTACAATTTGTCCAATAACTCGACAGCATGCGCTTGCGCCGAATCGGCGGTAAAGCCCAGACGAGTGAGATCGTTTTGGTAGCGTTGTTTGGGGGTTAACATGGAATAGTGTGCAGTCGACGGATAAAGACAAACTGTAACCATGGCTGCGATGCAAGACAACCACTAAATGGCTGACCACCCGCGCCAAGCGCCATAAACGCGCAGTGCAGGCCGTCAATCTTTGGTAGGAGCGGCGCAGTTGCGCAATTAACAAATAAAATCATTGATTCGGCAACACGCTTTGGCGACACTAAGAGACGCTGAACATTTGAGCATAGGAGCAACCTTTTGATGACATTGACAACCCTTCTGATCGCAGCTGCCAGTTTCCTGATAGGCGCAGGTATCGGCCACCTGTTCTCACGGAAAATAGATAGCAGCGAAAAGTCAGTGCACAAACTCCAGCAGAAATTGCGCCAGAGCCAAGACGACCTTAAAAATTATCAGCAAGAAGTCACCGAGCACTTCGTTGCCACCGCGCAGCTCACTGGCAATGTTACCCAGAGCCAAAGAGAGTTTAACGAACACCTCGCAGCGGGAGCGATAAGACTCGCCAACACAGAAGTCGGTCGCCAATTGTTAAAAGCCAGCGGTCACGACATTAACATGCTCGATTCAATGGGCAATCCGATTATTGATCTCCATCACATTGAAGTACCCAGAGACTATGCCCCAAGCGTCCCAGGCGGCGTGCTCAACGAACGCTACGGGTTTGAAGAAAGCAAAGCCAAAAAGTCACCACCCGACAGCCTGGCGGACAATACTGACAGCGACGATGACTACGATGACCGAGACCCCACGCAACGGGTAGGCTAATGTCACTGCAAGGATGATGTCACGCAAGCACGGAGGTTTGCGATTCACAGGTTTTTCACCCATCCCACACTAAACGGTGCCCTGCGCAAAGCGCTGCCCAGCAGCTGCGCGATTTGCTGCGGCGATATTTCGGACTGCAAGTACAGTCTCTGCCATGACTGCATCGCCGATTTACCCTGGTTAAGCAATCAATGCCAGCAGTGCGGCGTCTCGCTGCCAGACAACCATCTCTGTGCAAACTGCCAAAAGCGCCCGCCACCGTTCCACTGCTGCCTTTCCGCGTTCGCCTATGACGCCCCAATAGACCAAATTATTACGCGCTTTAAAAACAACCCTCACACCACAGAAATAGTTCAGTTGGCGGCCCTATCCGCGCAGCGCATTACCGAGGAATATGAGCGCCGGCAGATGGAATACCCGAGTATTGTTATACCGCTGCCCTTGCACTGGAAAAAACTCACCTATCGAAGCTTTAACCAAAGCCAGATCATTGCACGTCTGCTCACATCCGATATTCAGCGTCTGACGCAAAAAACCCTGAATCTTCGCACAGATATAGCCGTCCGCACGGTTCACGGCCAAGCCCAACATCTACTGGATCGACGCAAGCGGCTGCAGGGGATCAGACAGGCGTTTAACCTGCGACCTCAAACCGCAGCTGACATCCATCAGCAGACCATCGCCATTGTTGATGATGTGGTCACCACCGGCGCAAGCGCATCGGCGCTCGCGCGCACATTGCTTGAGGCAGGGGTGCACAGGGTCGATGTGTGGTGCATTGCCAGAACGAGCTGGAATAAAAACCCGCGCTGACTCAAAATGGGCGACATGACATCACTTAGCAATCAACCCGACGCCATTTGGCAACATATCTATGCCGAAGCACTGACCGCCGCCCAAGATGAACGGCTGTTGGCCAACTTCCTACAAGAGTCTGTCCTCAACCACAGCTCAATGGCACAGGCACTCAGCCACTACCTCGCGCAGAAACTCGCGAGCAACGCAGTGCCGGTAGCTGTTCTGCAAGAGGTTGCCGCAAGCGCCTTTGCAGAGCCGAGCATTCTTCACGCTGCCGCCAGTGACATTAAGGCAACCGTCGACCGAGACTCCGCCTGCAACGCCTACTTGACGCCCTTTTTATACTACAAAGGGTTCCTCGCCCTGCAGTCCTATCGCGTGGCCCACCATTTGTGGCACGCGGGCAGTCATTCACTCGCGCGGCTGTTGCAATACCGTATTTCACTAACCTTTGCTGTAGACATCCACCCCGCAGCAAAAATCGGTAGCGGCGTGATGATTGATCACGCTACCGGACTAGTAATTGGCGAGACTGCGGTAGTAGAGGACAGCGTTTCCATCATGCAGTCGGTCACTCTTGGCGGCACGGGAAAGGCCTCCGGCGATCGTCACCCAAAAATTGGCAAAGGCGTCTTAATTGGGCCCGGCGCAAAAATCCTCGGCAATATCGTGGTGGGAGAAGGCGCAATGGTTGCCGCCTCGAGCGTTGTTTTAAAAGCCGTACCAGCACATGCAATTGTCGCCGGTGTGCCAGCGTCGGTTATTGCCGACACACGCTACGACCAGCCCGCACAATCCATGGACCACTACTTTAAGTGCGACTAAAACGATTGTGCAGCGCCACTTAGCAAAAATGGGCGGTCGCTGGAATTGCTCAGATTGATCAGGAAATTTGACTACACTTAGAGGCATATAGGGACAACCACAGGACAGTCCCACAAAAAGGCGCGACTGCGTCTATTTTGGCCACCAATGGATCGGGAAGCGTTTTGCGCTAAATGTTATGAATGTACTCTCAGACAACAATATTTCAGCACTGCTAAATATTATCAAACCGTCGCTGGCTGACGAGCTCGCCACGGAGACTCAATGCCCACTGACCGACGTTGCCAGCACTGAAGACTGGATCAGCCAGCTTTCAGCCACTAACTATGCCGATAACGCCGTCCAGCTCTACCGCGTACTGCCATCGCTGGTTAGGCTGGATACCGACCCCTCCGACAAAATGGCGATTCTCGACAGCTTGGCGCCCACCGTCGCGCGCTGCGCCGACTGCCTCCTGCAAACGCAGTTGCGTGCGGACTCTGCGAAAGCTATCTCTCTCGGCCAAGCCCTTATGAGGCTGGTTTACGAAGGCTACAAACTCGTCATTTTTCAGCTCGGAACAGCATTGCAGCGCGACAACCAGCAGCAGACCAAAAAACTGGCCAAGGCCATCTTTAACGCCTGCAACGTGCTGGCGAAAATCCAGCTCAACAGCCTCAGCCACTATCTTGCGCAACCGCCCTACTTCTGGCGCGAATTGCACTGCCTAAACCTACTCGCAGAAAGGCTCAATATCCACGACATGGATATCCCATCAGCGACGGGCATCAATACATCCATCAGCAAGGTGTACTTAAAATTGCTGCTGTTTAACTGCACGCGACCCAATCACTTTTCTCACTACGAAATGATGTTTGTTTACACCGAACTCGATTTTTGGGCACCACTGGCAGAACTTCAGAAAGGCTCGAAAGGTGGACTTTTTGCCATCGACCCATCGAGCAATCGAGGTGCCGTCTACGCTGACGAAATTGACCCCAGCTCACCCTATGTAACATTGGATACATTTAATCTCGTTAAATTTTTGAACAGCACCCTCGAAGAAACCAATAGTGCGTTATTTTCCGATCGCGTATCTCGACGCGTCATCAAAGACCTCGTACGTCAGTGGGGAACGAAGATAAAGCGCAGAGAAACGCACATCAAAGATAAAATCGAAGTGAGCATTGCTAGCGGCTTTACCTCGAGTGTATGCATGCTCTCGAGAACAGATTCTTTTGAAAATTTTCTTCTTTTATGCGGACAAAAACCCTCTCGAGCCGAGCAGGGCGTGAGAGGTATAAAACGGGTAGACGACGCCTGGGGGACATCCTTCGAAGCAATTGACAGCCACCCTGCCGATCCCGTTATCTACACACCTACTCGCGCTAAAAAAACCAAACTCAGCCTCATAAGAGGGATGCGCACAGATATTAGTTTGAACGGATGCTGCATCGAACTACCTCGCGAGGAGTCTGAGCTTAAACCAGGAGAAGTGGTCGCCATACGCGTTAAAGGATCCAGCAAATGGCAAGTCGGTATTATCCGCTGGAAACACACATCGCCATCACTTACCGCGCTCTGTGGCATTCAATTCCCCTCGCGCTTTTGCGCAGCCGGCGCCATTCAAAGCGGCCCATCGGATGCGCAGGGTCAGCAGCATTTTGTGCATGGGATACTGCTCTCAAAAAAGAAGGATATGTCAGACCAATTATCGCTGCTCTGCCCGCCTTTGCGCTACCACAAAGGAAGCAAAATACGCTTGCTCAGCACGCACAAAAAAATGCGTGTCATTCTTGGCGAGGAGCTCGACAGCACTGAACATTTAACACACTTTAAAATAACACCCTGCTAACGCGAGGCGGGCATCGCGCGCACTTCAAAACGGGTTCTATAGCCACGGAATGGATACTTTTATGCTCTCGAATGACACACTGAATATTCTTATTGTCGAGAAATCCCACGACGAAGCAAATCGCTTTATTAGTATTCTGCGCAGCGCCGATTTCAATGTGGACGCCAAGCTAGCAACCAACGAAGAAGAGTTACAAAAATACATCTCAATGCGCAACTGGGATCTTCTGCTAGCAGCGCTCGGCTATACAACTGTGCCGGTGCAAAATATTTTTCAACGCATTAGACGGGCGGAAAGAGACGTCTCTGTCATTTTAATTAGTCAACAATACAGCGAAAAAAACCTTATCGAAGGTCTGCGTCTCGGCGCTGTCGATGTGGTTATCGAAGACCAAGACCAACACCTTATACAGGTGGTTCAACGCACACTGGCAAGCGTGCACGACCGACGTCAATGTCGCGAGTGGGAGCGTAAGCTCTCCGTTGCAGAAAAGCGCGCACACCACCTAATGGAGATATCACGTTTTCCTATCGCGATTATCAAAGAAGGGGCCTACGCCTACGCAAATGAGGCCTGCGCCAATATCTTCGGCTTCTCCGACCCCGACGAAATGCTCTGCCTGCCGATTATCGACAACATAGCGCCCAAGGACCGGGAAAAATTAAAGGCCTACATGGTACCTCTAGAAGCTAACAACGACATTGTTCCATTTGAAGCAGCAGCGCAGATACTAGACATTAACAATCGTCAAATAGAATCCTTTCTTCAAATACATCAGATCCAATATGAAGGCGAACCAGCACTGCAACTCACGATTAACAAAGACAAACTGTTCGAAGCGCACATGGCCCCCAGTGAAGCCCAAGCCCAGACAGAATACAGCGCAATTCAGCCCCATCTGGTCTACGAACTCATCAGCCGAGGCATTAACCGGTCTGCTCAGAACGGCCAAGACGGCATGTTACTGAATATACAGATTGATAACTTTGATCAACTCAAAGAAGACTTGGGCATCGCCAAAGCTGAAAAGATTGCCCACTCTGTTGTGATGTTTGCCGCCAAATTATTTGACTACAACGTTGACTGTGGGCGAATTTCTGAAAACTGTTTTATCGTTGTTCTCGCTGAGAGTGACGCTGAAAAAGTGTTAGCGCTCAGCGAAAAAATGTCGCAACAAATAAGCGATGAAGTTTTCGATATTGATAATCAAACATTTTCCCTCACCACATCGATTGGCATTACCGTACTCAACGAAAACGTCCCTTCAGTCGAGCGCGCACTCGAGCGCAGCCAAGAAGCGATAAATGAACTTCGCACTGATGGTGAGCGTGGCAACGGCGCAAAATTTTACGTGCCGGATATTCACTCTGACGATATTTCTAAATCTGAAGCTGTGATTATTACCGCAAAAAACTTTTTGTCCAATGGTTCTTTTTCGATCCACTATCAACCCATTGTGCCGTTGATGGACGACAGCCATGGCAAGGAATACTACGAAATAATTCTCGGCATCGGCAGTGACGTTCCAACATCCGAAATACCCAATGACTTTATTAACAATCTCTTTAAATCTGAAATTGCCGCAGAGGTTGACCGCTGGATTATCGGGCATGCGCTTACCGCTCTGGCAGAGAAACTCAAAAGTCATCCCGAAACACAGCTTTTCGTGAATATCAGCGCACAGTCTTTTACTGACGAAGCCTTCATGCCGTGGTTGCAAGAGACTCTAAAGGCGAGCCATCTCTCCCCTAGCGCGCTGATTTTCCAGTTTCGGGAAATTGATGCGGTGCGCCATCTGAATCAAGCTGCGTCAATCTGCAGACAGATGAAGCAAGCTAACTTTAAGGTGGGAATCAGTAATTTTGGTATCGCCATCAATCCCGCTAAAACCATTGAAATGATTGCCGCAGATTTTATTAAAATAGACCGTATGATTGCCGAAAAGCTCGAAAAAGGGCCAGAAGGTAAAACAGATTTTCAAAAGCTGATGGGAGCTATGACCGGCACTGGCGTGAACACCATCGTTCCCTTTGTTGAACGGGCCTCAATTATCCCTACCCTCTGGCAGCAGGGTGTGCAGTATATTCAAGGCCACTATATTAAAAAGCCGTCCCCCGACATGGACTTTGACTTCTCTGAGGGCACTTAATATGGCTTTGCTAAAAAAGTGTCTAGTGCAGTAATTTTTTGGCGGCGGTGACCTGTCCACAGACACCGCTCTCGTGCCCACCCCGCTAGTCGAGCAACCGCGTGTCCTTGTCGCTGTAGCCCAACAAATAGAGAATACCATCCAGCCCCAAATTTGAAATAGACTGCTTAGCAGAGGCTTTTACCAGCGGTTTAGCGCGGAACGCAATACCAAGACCAGCAATGCTCAGCATAGGTAAATCATTGGCGCCATCGCCAACAGCAATGACCTGCTCAAGTCTGAGACCTTCCTGCGCCGCAATCTGACGCAGCAATTCCGCCTTGCGCTGCCCATCAATAATATCGCCGGTAACACGCCCCGTCACATAGCCATTTTCGATATCCAATTGATTGGCATAAACATAATCAACACCCAAACGCTTCTGTAAATGTTGGCCGAAAAAAGTAAAGCCTCCGGAAACAATCGCCGTTTTGTAACCCAGTTTCCTGAGGGTTGAAATAAGATGCTCGGCGCCTTCGTTGAGCACCAGGCGCTCGGCAACTGATTGTAAAACGTCGGCACTAAGGCCCTTAAGAAGGCCAACTCGCTGGGTAAAGCTCTGTTTAAAATCGAGCTCGCCCTGCATCGCCGCCTCGGTTATCGCGGCTACCTGTTCACCCACACCAGCCTCATAGGCAAGCTCATCGATAACCTCTGCATCGATCAGGGTTGAGTCCATATCGAATACCACGAGCCGTCGGTTGCGACGGAAAATAGTATCCTCTTGATAGGCGATATCAATTTCATAGCGACTCGAGAGCTCAAGCAATTCACTTTTAAACTGCACGGCATCTGTGGGCTCGCCGCGCACGGAGAACTCAACACAGGCACGTCCCAGCTGATGGGTTTCATCCAAGCGCACACGCCCCGACAAGCGGACAATTTTATCGATGTTTAAGCCGTGGTCGCTGATGACTTTGGTCACCGCCGCCAAATGGTCCGCGTCTATTTTGCGCGCCAGTAGGGTGACGATGTAGCGAGACTTGCCCTGCTGCTCAACCCAATGTTGATAATCGGCCTCTGAAATTGGCTGAAATCGGGTATGCATGCCCAGCGCTAACAGCTCTGACTGCACTTGACTAGTCATCTCAGCGGTTTCAGAGCTCTGCGGCACGGCCGCTAAAATCCCTAAATTGAGTTGATCGTGTATCACGGCTTGGCCGATATCTAAGACGGTTACCGCAAAGCGGGACAACACCGCGGTCACCGCACTGGTGACGCCGGGCTTGTCATGCCCCGAAACATTTATCAGTAATATGTCTTTCACAGATTTGGACCATTGTCGTTTTGAGGTCGCCATTATATAAAAGCTGGAGGAATAGGATAGAATACGCAGCAATTAAATTTTAATCGGGCAAGACACAAGGACTCGGAATGCACCGCCACTATTCCATGGCTCAAAAACTACCCGCCGCAGTACTGTCAATATGCCTACTGCTAGGCCTCGTTAGCTGGGCGCTGCTGCACTCCTACGCGAATGACATTAGCCAGCAAACTATCCAAGAGAAAGGCGATATCACCATCAATCAATTGATGGAGCTGGTTCGAACACCCCTATTTAACAACGATACCATTAGTATTCAGGTAGCACTTCAGAATGTCACAAAAGATGATTTAATCATCAGCGCCAGCGTCTATGGCGTCGACAACCAGTTGATCGCGCAAAGTAAGAACACCCCCGCTGACAAGACAGTGGTCAATAATTTCAGCCGCGACATCATGTTGCAAGACACTCAAGCGGGCAAAATTCTACTGACCGTCAATAGCCAAGCGATACAAGCGCGCCAGAATGCAGCTGTAACAGGATGCTTAGTGTTGTGGTTATTGTTCACCGCAGCCTGCACCTACGGCTGTCACGTATTTGCGGAACAGCTGTCGCGGCGCATTCGCCTATTGATCAATCGACTGCCCGGCAATTCAGAAACCTTTGGCGACGAGATAGCGGCGCTTGAGCTGCGCCTGCAACCGCTATTGTCGCGACGCACCGATGAAGGATTGGCAGACACAGACTACTACTGCTCACTGATTACCGCGACCATTAAAAATCGACAGCGACTAGACAGCCAGCTCAATCGTCAAAATTTGACGCTGCTCTTTGAAAAAATTGACTACTGCACACTGCGCACGCTGGAACTCTACGGCGGACAGCGCATTGAAGGCAGTGAAGGTGCCATACACTTTTATATTCGCTCAACCCAGCTCTCAAAACAGCATCTGCTAGTGTGTCTGATGGCGGTCTACTCCCTGCAACAACTTCTTGAGCGGCTGTCTAAGGCCCTTGGCATTGACTTGGAAATTGCTTGGACAGTGTGCAGCAAGGCGCTGCCGTCGGCGCCATTATTTCAATATCACGAGGGATTGGATGAATTGAAGCAGCAAGCTATGGTGATGGCCACACAACTGCAAGAAGGAACTATCGGCATGCATTCATTGGAATTCGACATTGATCAACTCTCGTCGATCGCCCGATTCTTGCCCTTCGATGACCACTTTTTTGTTCTGCAGGGCTTTCCCGAAGGACGCCAGTTACTGTTAGAAAAGCAAATTCAGCACTTGGTTGGCATTTGTTTATAACAGATTAATAAGAGTTATCTTCGAAAGAAGCTAGTACTCACTCCAGAGATAAATGAGAAGTATCAACCTGCACTGCATCTGTGGCATCAACTTCCTGAGGTTTAATAATCTCGCTGCCAATCGGCTCGAGCGATAAATGATCAACGGGGATATTGCCAACGGGCTGCGCTGTCTCGACTGCGGGTAGGACATTTGTACCCAGAGGCGCGAGTGAGAATTTGCTGGATGAACTGGGGCTAGGGATGCTGGGGTTAGCGGGACTGGTGCTGGCCGATATATCCGCTGGCTCACGACAACTCTCCACGACCCGCGCCTGCGCCCCGGCATCGAAAAGACGCTGATAAATTCGCTGCGCTGTCAGCTTGTCGATATTTCGCTTAACGTATACCACAGACCCTGAAAACAGCTTGTCGACCGCAGCGTCGTTCAAGGAAAAACTTGTCGCGACGCGCCGCTTGACCTCGTCTGTAGTGGCGCCGTCAAGGATATCGCCACGAAATACAACATCGAAAGTGGCACTCTCTGGCCCACTACTGGATTCTTCTGGCGTCTCATCAACCATAAGCGACCTCCTAGTCTTTCACTCACATGATCATTGTAGTGTAGCCGCCGTACTGCGCATGTCTAATGCCAAGCGGCGACCCTGCTAACTGCCGCTCAAATGCTGATCCATTTCAAGTGCCGGCTGATCTTCAACAGGTGTGCCAATAATCCGCGCGGGAACACCTGCAACAGTAACGTGGGCTGGCACCGACTCGAGCACTAAGCTTCCCGCGCCGACCTTCACGCCATCGCCGACAGAAATGTTACCCAAAATTTTAGCCCCAGCTGAAATCAGGACGCCGTTGCCGATTGTCGGGTGCCGGCTGCCACTCGCGCAGCCACTGCCGCCCAGCGTGACCGAATGCAGAATCGAAACATTATTGCCAACAATGGCTGTCTCTCCAATGACGACGCCAGTGGCATGGTCAATCATAATGCCTGAACCCAAGCGCGCACCCGGGTGAATATCGACAGTGAACACAGCAGAAATCTTGCTTTGAAAAAACAGCGCTAGCATCTTGCGCTCTTGCAGCCACAGCCAGTGGGCCACGCGATACAGTTGTAGCGCCTGAAAGCCTTTAAAGTAGAGCATCGGCATAAAATGCGTCTGACAGGCGGGGTCGCGTTCGAAACAGGCGAGGATATCGCTGCGCACAGCGTCTAAAATGGTTGGCTCTTGGGCCAACGCATCCGCGATAACAGTACTGATAACACCCTCAGAGAGCATAGTGTCGCCCAACTGCTCCGCCAAATTAGCACTCAACGCCTGCGCAAGACTGGGGTGCTGTAAAATGGCGGCATTAAAAAATGCTGCCATGATCGGTTCGCGCTCTGCCGCGTTTTGCGCTTCAGTTCGGATCAATTGCCACAGTGGGTCTGGCTCGAGCATCTTTTGTTCCATCTCTTGTATCGGTTAGTCGCGCAACTGAATGTAACGCTGATAGATCTCATCTAAATGCGCCAGCACAACATCGCGCAGCAAAATCTGCGAACTTTCTATTCGCTCAGTTATCAATTGCGTGTTCAATTTTGCGGCGAACTGCTCCGCGAGAGGGCGGTAACTAATATGCCAGCGCTCCGGCGCAATACCCCCCCTATCGAGTGCGTAGGGCCGGTAAAACTCAGCACCTGGCGCCAATAGAGTGTCCAGCCAATTGTGCATCGGCGCAAAAACACCGTCGCCCTCGACTTCGTCTGGCGTCAGCTGAACGCGGTAATTGCTATCAACCGCCGCTGCATCATAAATATCAAAATCAGTACCCCAGTGATGCCGTGACGTTCCAGGCAGTGCAGACCAGCGCAAAATCGCCTGCGCCTGCTGCCATTCACTTAATTGACTCAAATCAATAACCGCACCGTCATCATTGTAGACCGGCCGCAACCCCAGCACCTTATCGTTCCAAATTTTAAGTTGCCGATCAAAACTGCGGAAGCTACTGCAAAGACGCAACTGAAAGCCGTGCTCCGCAGCATGGGAAACCAACCTATTAAGCGGATCAATAACCTCGCCATGAACCAAAAAAGGCGAGGCGCAACCCTGCCATTCCGCCAGATGCTTTTCTGTGGAGCCGGTTAGGCTGTCTCGATTGATCGATAAATGGCTATGATTGACCTGCATGGCATTGTTTATACTCGCGCGGCGGCCTAGAAGTAAAGGCCGATTTGCCGCAAAATCTGTCCTGCGCATGGATAAATATATATTTGTAGTCGGTGATTGAAATATTTCTGCCTGACCTCATCTATAGACACAGCAGTAATTACGACAAACCTGGAGACACAAATGTTTAGAATCGGTTTATTTCTTCTCACTAACGTGGCCATTATTGCGGTCGCGAGTATTACCTTAAGCCTGCTCGGGGTGAGCGGTATTTTGGCCAACAACGGCGTTGACCTAGATCTAGGGTCTCTGCTGATTTTCTGCGCAGTGTTTGGCTTTGCCGGATCTTTTATTTCCCTCCTGCTGTCCAAATTTATGGCGAAAATGTCCAGCGGCACGAAGATTATCAGCCAACCGCAAAATGACGATGAGCGCTGGCTGCTGACGACGGTTGCTGAACTGGCCAAAAAAGCCGATATCGGAATGCCCGAAGTCGGTATCTTCCCAGCGCAGCAATCGAATGCCTTCGCCACGGGTTGGAATAGAAACAACGCGCTTGTCGCCGTAAGCGCAGGATTGTTGCAGCGTTTCAGCCGCGACGAAGTGCGCGCCGTGCTGGCTCACGAAATTGGCCATGTTGCCAATGGCGACATGATCACCCTGAGTCTGGTGCAGGGCGTGGTCAACACCTTTGTGATGTTTTTTGCCCGCTTGATTGGCTTCTTTGTCGACCGCGTAATCTTGAAAAACGAACGAGGCTTAGGCCTTGGCTACTGGATTACCACTATCGTCGCAGAAATTTTTCTGGGCATTCTCGCATCCATCATCGTTATGTGGTTTTCGCGCAGACGAGAGTTCCGCGCGGATGCTGCCGGCGCAGAGCTCGCCGGGCGTTCAGCGATGATTGGCGCGTTGCGCAAACTTCAGGAAGAGACCAAGGCGCACGTATCAAACCAGATGCCAGACACATTAACGGCGTTCGGCATCTCGTCCGGCTGGAAGCAGCGCACCTCGAAGTTATTTATGACTCACCCACCGCTTGAAGAGCGAATTGAGGCGCTGCGCTTTGGTCAGTAACCCTGACACGCAGCAGAGCATCGATCGCGATTATTTTCTCTGCTGCCTCAGCGACCTCGAGGATTTGCAAACCATCGAGCTGACGATTGCCGATCGTCAGCTCTTCGCAATTCGTCAGGACAACCAGCTGTTTGCCTATTGGAACAGCTGTCCGCATATGGGGGTGCCACTTAATTGGCGGCCCGAGAGATTTTTAGACTTAGATCGAACCTTTTTGCAGTGCTCGTCACACGGTGCACTGTTTCAAATTCACGACGGCGAGTGCGTCGCAGGGCCCTGCGTGAGCGATCACCTGACTGTCATTAGCTTAAAGGCCGAGGGCGACCACTATTTTATTTCCGCCAATCAGCCACTGCCGGCGCCGTTGATCAATCTACGCGCTGCAGCTATGCGTGATCTCGACTAGTCTCTAGAAACTAGAGCTTGAAGGGCAGAGGGCGCTGCAAGCGTATATCAGCGCCATCAAAATCCGCCTGCCACGCCAAAACTTCAACGCCGCTGGCCATGGCCTCAGCGAGTGTCTCTGCGTAGACTCGGTCGATATGCGAGGCAACAGAAACCCTGTCAACGCCGCTCAGCTGAACACAGAATAGCAGCACTGCACGATGCCCCGCCGCAACCATGGCCGACAGTTCCCGCAGATGTTTCGCGCCACGTGCGGTCACAGCATCTGGAAACTGTGCGCAGCCATTGCCGCAATCTAGGGTAACGTTTTTTACCTCGACGTAGCAGGATTCACCGTCGCGTTCAAGCAACAAGTCGATGCGGCTCTTTTCGTCGCCATAGCGCACCTCACTGCGAATCGTCGAATAGCCGCAGAGGTCAGGTATCAGATCAGCCTCTATTGCCCCTTTTACCAGCGCGTTGGGGCGAGCGGTGTTGACCCCAGCAAGATTGCCAAAGGCCGTTGTCACGATTTCTAATGTGCCGACCAATTTGCGCTTCGGATTATCGGAGAGCGAATACCAGCAGGGCGAGCCCTCGACTAAGCAATTCTGCATAGAACCTGTGTTTGCGCAATGTAGGGTCAGGAGCTCGCCACTCTCGGTTTGGACGTCGGCAAAAAACCGTTTATAGCGTTTCAAGAAAAAAGCACGGTGCAACACGTATAACCCACTCTTTGATTAATTTCAGTCGTCGAGTGGCAATACTAGCAGTTTATGTTATGAATAAGAGGTGTAAAAAATCGTGATGTCTCTCAGGCAGACATTATGATTGAGAGAGATACGGTGATTAATCCCTGCTCTCAGCAAAAAATGCGGCGGTGCTAGAGTTTTTATCGGGATTACGTTAAATTTCTCTTGAATAATTGGCTCAATGTCTCTATAAACTCACGTCCTTTAATCTAGCCTAATAACTCAACACGGACTTTAGGGATGGCAACAGCGAAAACCAAATCGACTTCAACTGCTAACGCAAGCAGCTCAACGACCCTTCATGGGCTTTCTCCTTATGTGGAGAAAAAAAATGAAGAGTACATGAACGAAAATCAGCGCAAGCACTTCAAGCAGATTCTCCAAGCTTGGCGCCGCGAGCTTATGGAAGAAGTGGATCGCACCGTTAATCACATGAAAGACGAAGCCGCTAACTTTCCGGATCCTGCCGACCGAGCAACGCAAGAAGAAGAGTTTAGCCTTGAACTGCGAACTCGCGACCGCGAACGCAAGCTGATCAAAAAAATTGATAAAACTTTGTTGCGCGTCGAAGACAATGACTACGGGTTTTGTGACCAATGTGGCGTTGATATCGGTATACGACGTCTTGAAGCTCGCCCAACCGCTGACCTTTGCGTCGACTGTAAGACTCTTGACGAAATTAAAGAAAAACAGATCACTGGCGGCTAACCTGCCAATCAATCTACTGCAAAAATACCACGGCACGCGCGCAGCGGCGGCGACTGCCTATTACTTGCAGTAGATTTTTTTATGGACAAAAAGCCCTATATTGGCCGCTTTGCCCCTTCCCCCACCGGTCCCCTGCACTTTGGCTCACTGATATGTGCCTTAGGCAGTTATCTTGATGCACATCACAACGCAGGCCGCTGGCTGGTCAGAATTGAAGACATTGATCCTCCGCGAGAAGTCCCAGGCGCCACGACAACAATACTGCACCAATTGGAAGACCACGGTCTGGTATGGCAGGGTGACCTGCTCTATCAAAGCGCGCGCCTACCTGCCTATAGAGACGCCTTAGAGCAACTTCAGGCCGCAGGGCTCACCTATCACTGTGATTGCACGCGGCAGCGAATTGTTTCTCTCGGTAGTATTTATGATGGGCACTGTCGCCACCGACAGTTATCAGCACAGGGCGCGATCCGCCTGCTCACACCCGCCGCTGACTGCGCGCATGCCAGCTTGCGTTTTAACGACCTTGTTATGGGTGACTACCAACAAAACCTTGCCACTCAAGTGGGTGATTTTGTTCTGCAGCGCCGCGATGGGTTATTTTCCTATCAACTCGCGGTGACTGTTGATGACCTCTTTCAGAATATTACCCATGTTGTGCGCGGCGCCGATTTACTCGACTCCACGCCGCGACAACTCTATTTGCGACAACTCTACTCTCGAGAGTGCCTAGCGCTACCTGTCGCTCAGTCTGCCGCACCCCACTTCGCACATCTGCCTCTTGCAACCAACGCGGAAGGACAGAAACTCAGCAAGCAAAACTTCGCCAAACCATTGCTAAAGGGTGATGAAGCCAACAATCTCTGGCAGGCGCTGCTCTGGTTGCGGCAATCACCCCCGCGAGAATTGCAGCTATGCTCGGTGCAAGAACTGCTCGACTGGGCGATTCCACACTGGCAACTGGCGGCAGTGCCCAAGCAGCTGAACTTGCCTGCTCCCAGCAGTTATTAATCCCTCAACCAATAGCTCCACTGCCGTCTCAACTACCCTCTCAAGAGCGGCACATTTGCTTTGCACCTCGAGCTTGCATACCATCGTGGCTAAATTCATCGTGGCGATTAGCGCCGAGCGTTGTCATGCTTAACTATCGACTAGTGGCTGTTCTTATTTTTCTCAGCAGTGTGTTTGTGCCGCTGGCCTCAAAGTGGGCCGCTGAGTCGCACGGGAGCTGGTTCAGACCCTTTGTTGTCTGGGCAATTATTGTCTTTGCTGCCTATATTTTGCAGCGTCACAGGACCACTAATGAGTCTTGAAATCACCCTACTCACGTTGACCTTCATCGCGGTCGGCGGGCTGCTCTCTTTTATACTGTCAACCTTTGGCGGCAAGACCGGGCACAGCCTAATCCTTGTGTTGGCGCTGTTTTCCGGTAGTGGCGTGCTTTTGGCGATGGGCTCCATCGAAATGGCTGGCCGCTACGGGTACAGTACATTGCTGGCACTCTTTGCCTTCACCATGGTGTTTGTCTTTTCGCCCCTTATCTTCTACCCCATTCGCCGGCTCAACGGCATTATTCGACTGGCTTCGGTAGCAGATTTTTTAACCTTTCGGTTCCGCGGTAAGTCGGTGGCAGTAGTCGTTTGCAGCGCATTTGTGCTGGCGACAGTGCCGCTTTTCATCGCCCAGCTCAGAGCCTTAACGTCCGTCAGCAGCTTTCTTTTTGGCGACGAGAAGTTACTGCTCTTAGTTGCCATATTTACGATTATTGTGGTCTTTAATTGGCGCTCGATAGAGGCCAACCTCGTCACCTCTTTGCGCTGGATTATGGCTGCGGCGGGGTTGTTACTGCTGGTGGCTCTCGCGCTCTCGGCGCTGGTATCCGTCAATGCTATTTTTGGTGGCATCAACGATATGAACACTTGGGTTATCGACAGCGGCCAGCGATTTATTGTCCAGCGTATGGACTCTTCCTACAGCCTGTTTGTGATTTTTTTAGCGGCGAGTTTTGCGCTGCCAGTGAACTTCACCATTGTTATCTCTGAGTATATTTCCAACAAGCAGTCGGGTATGACCGCGTGGGCCTACCCGCTGCTGATGCTGCTTGCCAGTATTCCGATCTTTCCACTGCTGTGGTCGGGGATTGCCGTGCAATCTGCCTCGCCACTGCAAGACTACTTGTTCGCCCTTCCAGCAATCACTGGGCATCCTGCAGTGGCTGCCCTCGGTGCCGCCAGCATTATTCTGGTCGCTATTGCTCTGCTGTGCAGCCTGTCAACCATGCTGGCTAAAATGGTGCTCAACAGTTTTGTGTTGCCGACCAAAAAACTGCAAGAGCAGCCTCAGCTCAGCCGCTGGATAAACTCCCGATTGCTCATTATCTCCAGTGGCCTGCTGCTGGCCTGTGCGCTGCTTGATGCCTTGGTTAAAAACACCAGCATTACCGACCTTTACTTAATTGGATTTGCAGGGCTGGCGCAGCTAACGCCCGGTATGCTCGCCGCAATTTATATACCGACTGCGAATCGCCGAGGGTTTATCGTCGGTCTGGTCGGGGGCATGCTGATATGGCTTGTCACCTTAGTGTTACCGCTATTTTTCGGCGACTGGAGCGGCCACGTTCCCGGCACATCGATTCATGTGACGACCGGAATGCAGAGCTGGGATGTCTGGGCC